>NZ_JBKZWT010000026.1:0-26186 GCF_047759905.1 Sinomonas sp. G460-2
TGACATCCTGCAGCTGCATGTAGTCGATCCAGAGGTTCCGATCGAAGACTCGATCGGTGCACTGTCGGAGCTTCAGGCGGCCGGGAAGATCCGGCATATCGGATTGTGCAACGTCGATGTGGACGAGTTACAGCGCGCCCAACGGGTGGCGCCGGTTTTGTGCGTTCAGAATCGCTTCAATATCCTTCAGCGCGGGAGCGAGCCAGTCCTGCAGGAGTGCGAACGGACAGGACTGGCTTTCCTGCCGTACGCGCCGCTTCTCGACGGCGAACTGGAGCGAGCATTTCCCGGCGAAGGCCTCGTGCTCAGAGCGATTGCCGCCAGCCGCGGTGCCACGGTGGCGCAGTTGTGCCTCGCGTGGCTCCTCGCGCACTCGCCGGTCACACTGCCGATTCCCGGCACAAGCTCCATAGCTCACCTGGACGAGAACCTTGCTGCGCTCGAACTGCAATTCGACGAGGCCGAGAAGGCGAGCATAGACGCACTGGCGCCCTATGCGTTGCAGCTGAGTGATACGCACTGTAGAAGCCGCGAGGCGACGAGACCCGGAGGACTGGATGTGTGAGACTGCCGCGCTGCCCGACTGCTCACCCGAGCGGGAGCCGTCGCTAACCGCTGAGTCGCATGATGCGAACCGACCGTCTGAGGCAACGGCAGCGGTCCACAGGCAATTCAGGTGGCTGCTCGGAGGAATCATGGGCCTCATGCTTCTGGCCGCGCTCGACCACACGATCGTGGTCACCGCGCTTCCACTCATACTCGGCGACCTCGGCGATGAAGGGGCCCTCACCGCAGTCGTAACTGCCTACATGATCGCCAGCGCATTGGCCGCCATGTGCTTCGGACAGCTGGCTGACATCACGGGCCGTAAGGCAGCCCTCTTCGTCGCCGTGTTCATCTTCGTCGGTGCATCGGCGGGGTGCGGGCTGGCAGAGAATCTGCCCGAGCTTATCGCCCTGCGGGCCCTCCAGGGTATCGGCGCAGGCGGTTTCCTAACCCTCTCGCAGACTGTCATCGCCGATCGCGTCGCACCTCGTGAACGAGGGCGATTCCAAGGGTACGTGCTCACGGTGTGGGGTCTGGCGAGCGTCGCCGGGCCATTCGTGGGCGGCGCCCTCGCCGACGCCGTCTCATGGCGGGCCATCTTTCTCGTGAACGTCCCGGTCGGCCTCGCCGCCTTCATCGTGCTGCGGGTCGGGCTCCGCGGTGAATCGTTCCGTCGCCTGGGTCAACGTACATCGATCGCTGGATCGGCACTCGTCGGCGGGGCGGGCGTGTGCGGACTCCTCGCCCTCACCATCCTAGGCCAGGGCGACGTCCCGACAGCCGTGGTCTTCGCGGTCGCCTGCGGCGCCTTATTCGCTGCATTCAGCCACGCAGAGAGCCGCTCCCGGTTCCCGGTATTCAAATCTCCGGCGCTACGCGGGCGAGTCTACCGGGTGTCCAACACGGGCGGCTGCCTCATCAGCGCAGCCATGACGGGGGCTGTGGTGCTGGTCCCGCTCTACATGCAGAGAGTGCTCGGAATGTCCGCAGCGGAGTCGGGACTCGCTCTGCTCCCGCAGCTCCTGTCGTGGCTCTCCGCTACGGTCGTCTGCGGAATCCTTATCAGCCGCACCGGACGAGTCAAGGTATTCGCAGTCATTGGATCTGCGCTGACATCTGCAGGTCTGGTCCTGCTCTCCCAGCTCAGCACCCTTACTCCGCTCCTGGCTGTCTGCGGCTGTCTGTTGGTCTTCGGATCCGGCCTCGGATTCGTCCTTCAGTCCTTCGCCGTTGCGTCTCAGGCTGAAGTACCTCTGGAAGAGATGGGTCGGGCAACGGGCCTCGCGTCGTTCGTTCGATCAGTCGGATCAGTCTTCGGCGTCGCATACTCGGGGCTGATCGTCTCGCTACTAGTTCAGCGCGGTGCCGATCTGGGGGTCGCTTTTCAATGGGCCATGGGCGCCGCGACGCCGCTCGGCATCGCAAGTGTTGTGTGCGCCGTCGTCATGCCCGAAGCAGAGCTCAAGGACTCGGCCGCTTCCATCCCCCACTGAGGCCCGCGGAACCCGGTCAGTCGTGCGTGCGTGCTCGCCCATGTCGGCGACTCGCCGCATAGGAGAGACCTCCGCTCGTAAGCTTGACGGCCGTTCCGTTCCGCACATTGGATTCGAATGTCAGTCGAGGCAGTCCGGCCAGATTTCGCGTTCACACCATGGTCTGGATTCTGGCTCCGTCTGGGATAGGGGCGTCGAAGCTATGTATGAATCCGCCGACCCGACCGGGGAGGAATTCAGAACGGCCAAAGCGAGCCTCGGGGCAACACCCAGACTGCCCCCCAAGCACGCAGAGGCGCGTGTCTCCGGCTGACGCCGATTGTCCGAGAACCGTTTCATCGCCGTAGATCCCTGAATCCATCCCTGCACATATTCGTACAAACGCTTGTTTGTATTTTAGCGACCGCCCATCTGGAGGTCAAGCACTAAGGCTTGGAATGCTGGCAAGCCGGCCCACCGACTCAGGACATCAGCCCACGCGCCGGCTCTGAAGCTCGCTCCCGTACAGGCTTGATGCCCGCCTGAATCCCATCCACGCCGGCTGGGCCTGCCTTCATGTAGACCGAGGCCGCCTGCGAGAGTGCCCGCTCGTGGCGACGGCTGGACCGTCAACGACGCCGCGAGTTCGCCCAACAATCGCGGGAGAAGGGGTGGTCGCGCCCCTGAGCCCCCGCGCCATGCCAGAATTGAACACTGCAGTGGCAGGCCCGCGTCGCAGTGGCCTCCGAAACATCAGCCTCCCCCAGGATGTCATCATTGGGCCACCACCCTGCAGGGGCCCGGCGACGTCACGGAAGGCCACTGCCAATCAGGAACAAAGCCCAGGGCACCCCAGCACCTTCGGCGACCGGGCAATGTAGGTCCAGACCGCGAGGACGTCGACGCCTCATCACCTTCAGACGTGGATTCGGACCATCTGCCGTAGCGGGGAATGGTGCTTGAACGCGAGGGTTCAGATTCTGCCGCCCTCCATGACTTAGCTGGCCAAGCCCCCACTCCCCGCGCGAGGGCCGCCCATGTCCGTCAATTAGGTTGACGTCGCCCGATCCGGGACGGCCAAGTCCTTGTAGTTCTTTGGGAAGTAAGCGTCGTTCACATACTCCTCCATGAGCGCAACCTTGCCGTCATCGTTGAAGGTGAAGATCATGACGAGAGGGCCACCCATGCCGAGGCCGTTCTCGAAATGCAGGAAGACGTCTACATGGGCGATCACGCGAGGAGCTCCGGCCACTGCCTCGAGGCGCACATCAATGTCCGTCCTGGCTCGTTCCTCGAACTTCTTCGCGGTCCAGGGAACGATCGCTCCCTTGCCCTCAACAGTCCGGGACCCCGGTTCACTGTCGATGGGGAAGACCACGCTGGCGTTGTCCGCCCACAGGGCGGCCCACGGCTCGATCTGCTGCGTCCGCTCGTACTCGTACAACGCGGCGACCTTGTCCAGCCGCTCGTCAAGTTCAGGAATGCCCGTTCGTGTGATGTGAGTGGCTCCCCCACCCTTGGTGTGTGCGATCACGCCGCGCCCCCCTGATCAACTGGACGATCAATCCAAGCCAATGCGCTTGGGTGGGCCCCTGCGTCACAGGCAATGGCGGTCAGGAAATTCATCTTGCTTTCTCCTCTCCTCTGCGGTCGCAGAGCTTCTGGCTGCTACGACGCGTCATCCTTCGGCTTGGACCCAAATGACGCGAGGATTCTCGTGACGCTGTCGACTACGGCATCCGGGCCACATTCGAGTCTTCGTAGCTCGTCTTTGGCAGGTGGGACTTCCATTTCATCCGGCATCTGGGCATTCGACTCAGCGCATCGGATGACTAGCGCTTGTTCGCGCAATCTAAGTCGCTCGCCATCCTCAAGTCAAGCAACGCAAGCCCCTCGCCAGCTCACGCCGACACCGGGAGTCACTAGGATCACCGTCAACCTCGGCGCCCTCTGGGGGCCAAGTTGGCAAGAGGGATTGCGACTCGGCCCAAGGCACTCACTGGAGGCGCGTGGATAGGTGTCCTGACGACCGCCTAACCAACCGCTCATCGCTGAGCACGGGCGCATTACCCGGGCCCAGGCAAGTTGCGGCGAACCGGTGGGCCTTTCCAAGCAGGCCAGTCAGGCCGGAAGCGCGAGGGTGGGCTCAAGCACGTCGGCGGGGTCGCTAACGGACGCCCGTTCAAAGGATTGAGGATGGGCGCACTCTTTCCTGGACTGTGTCACAGTTCACAGCTAATTTTAGCGAACGAGCGCTAGTTGGCACGGTCTAGCTTGTTGCGCCTAGCAGGCGCATCTTCGTTCGGCTTGATCGCTCTCCCCCGGAGCAGAGAATCCGACTGGGTCAAGAGAGAAAAGATGCCGCGATGCTGCGGCAGGAGGGATACAAGATGCGCCATCAGAAAAAGTTGCTCGCCGGAATCTCAGCACTGGCTGTAATCGTCGGCCTGAGCGCCTGCGGTCAAGGCCAGGCGGCGAGTGGAGGGACGGCCGATGCTTCGAGCGCGTCCCCCACCATCGGTGTGCTCTTCCCCGACACGCACACGCCTCACTGGGAGAATGTCATGTGGCCATCGGTCCGCGATGCCATCAAGGCCGAGTGCCCCACTTGCAAGGTGCTGTACGCGAACGTCGCCGCCGATCCAACCCAGCAGGAGAACCAGGCCCAGAGCATGCTCGCTCAAGGTGCGAAGGCGCTCATCCTCGCGCCGGTGAACTCCGCGTCATCAACTGTGATCGTCAACCAGGCCAAGGCCCAGAACGTGCCGGTTATCGGATTCGGTTCAATCCCGGAAGGGCCCGCTGCCGCATTCGTCGGAATTGACGTCACCGCCCTCGGCCAATTGCAGGGGCAAGAACTGCTTAAGCAAATCGAAGCAGGCGGAGATCCGAAGCGCGGATGCGTCATTGCCCTCGACGGCGATGCTCAGACGCCAGCGAGTGCACAGTTCCTCGAGGGCCGGAAGTCAGCACTAGATTCGCATGTGAACATCTGCAAAGAGACGAGCATCACGAACTGGGATCCAGCGAACGCCCAGACGGCCATGGATCAGGCGATCACCGCCGTGGGCCGAGACAAGATCATCGGTGTGTACACGATGGATGACACCATCGCGTCGGGAGCGGCCGCTGCAATGAAAGCGGCCGGCTTCAAGTCGACCCTCCCGCCGATGGGCGGCCAAGACGCCGATCTTGCCGCCATGCAGCGCATTCTCACTGGACAACAGTCATTTACGCTGAACCCCCGAGTGGACACATGGGGCAACGTCGCAGGCCCCGTCGCACTGAAGGCAGCGCGCGGCGAACAGCTTACTTCGAGCACGACAGTCAAGAATCAGACAGAGGACATGCCCTGGTTCGCCACTGTCCAAGCTGCTGTGATTACGGCCGCCAACATGCAGAGCGCTGTTATCGACTACGGACTCTACACATTCGACCAGATCTGCACCGCTGACTACGCCGCCGCATGCAAGGCCGCGGGCCTGCACACAAAGTAGCGGGAGGGTCTGCAAGTGACCGCGATAGCCGTAAACCTCGACTGGATGTTCGAGGACGAGGCCGACTCGACAGCAGATCGAATTCGTGCGGCCTCCCGATCCGGAATCAAATTGGTGGAGATGTGGGGATGGCGTGCGAAGGACCTCGACGAGATCAAAAGCGCCCTCGCCGAGACCGGCGTCGAACTCCTGACGTTGATCGTGGACCCCCAGTTGCAGCTGACCGACCCGCGGACGCGCGGAGCCTTTGTCATTGCGGTCCGCGAGTCGGGGGCGGCCGCGGCGCAGCTCAGCGCCCCCTTCTTGGTAGTCGTCGCGGGTGATGAGCGGATCGGTGTTGAGCGCAGCGAGCAGCGTGCGGCCTTAGTGTCGGCTCTCAGAGAAGGTGCGACACAATTGGATGGCACTGGGATTACGCTCATCCTTGAGAATCTCAACGACCGCGTCGATCATCCCGGCACCTTCCTCAGTTCGACCAACGAGACGCTCTCCGTTGTCCGTGAGGTTGGCTCACCGCACCTGCGAATGCTGCTGGACGCTTACCACAGTGCGGTAATGGAAGAAGATTTGGCCGCCCTGTCAGCCGACGACGTCATGCTGATCAGCCATGTCCAAGTCGCCGATGCACCGGGGCGACATGAACCAGGCACCGGTTCGGTCGCATGGCAGAAGGTCATTGATGTCCTCCGTCACCGTGGCTACGAGGGGGCATTCGGAATGGAATATGTACCCCTCGTCGGCACGGCTGAAAGCCTCGGCGCTATTCGCGCAGTGATAGATGAGGCCGATGGAATCGTGACCGAGGTGTGAGTTGGAGGCACCTCGGAAGGTCAAGTGAAGGAGCAGACCGCCCACCTGACCTTCCGGGGCCGCAAGGTGATCCGAGCAGCTCGCCCAGCCTCGGGGCAAAGGCCCCGACAAACCGACGAACCGAGCGCTCCGGAAAGACCCTCACCGTTCAATCCCCCGCAGGGGTATGCTCCCACTGCAGTTAAGTAGCCCGCCGGATTTCAGCCTACTTGCGGCGCGCAGTTGCTCGAACTTGGCGAAGGTGGGACCCGAACCCGAGTCGGCGTACGCGCGGAACGGGCGATGCCTAGGCTGTGGGCTAGTGTAGACGGTTATTTCGCGGGACGGCCCCGTGATCCGCAGACGGTGCTCGGTCCTGCCACAGCAGGACGGTTTGTTCGGCTCTCGTCCGGGCGGCAGTCTTGGCGAACCGTTGGGAGCGGTGATCACCAGGCACACATTTACTTCGTCTGCTAGAACTGGCGCTGCATCCGGGCAGGATCTGCGGCGACCCCAGAGCGGTGGACTCGTTCGACTTCGGGTCCGCTTCTCAGGGCCGTCTGTTTGTTTCTCAGGGCCGCCTGTCGGTCTGGCCATCAGGCATCGGCCTCCTAGCGGCGTCAGATCTTGTGGCCCTTCAAGGGCGTTTCGTCCGACGAGGGCAAGAAGGTCGGCTCGGTTCGTCTCCTCCCCGGGGGGTGGTCTTGTCGAGTCAGCAACAAGGAAGGCCCGGAACGGGGTATTGGGTGAGCCCAATACCCGCCGAACTCGACGCATGGGAGGCGTTAGCGAGCGTCAGCAATCGCCCTGCTCCCCTGAGGCTCCAGCTGGTGCCGATCCTGGTTACTCACGTTAGCCCTCCGCCGGGACCGAAGGCAGCCTTTGCCCAAGCTGTGCCTTGGCCTCATCGATCGTGGCGAGAATCGATACGGTCTCGGCCAGCGTGTGGACTGGAGATTCGTTTCGCCCTTCGCCAACGAACCGAGCCAGTGCGGTGGCCTCCCACGACAGTCCGTCATACACCTTCAGGCCGGTTTGGTCCGCCCAGGAGAGTGTGGGGCCCGAATAATCAGGACCGACCAGAGTGAAGGAGGACGGTGCGTAGAAACAGCTGTCGATGTTGATACTCGCCTCGGAACCTGCGATGACGGCTGTCATCGGTGTACGGGCCACGATCGACGTGTACAGCGTGGACTGGGCGTCTGCTTCGTGGCTCAGCACTACCGTGGAATAGGCGTCCACTCCTGTCTCCGTCATCCCGCCAACCGCGATGACGCCGCGGGGGGTTCCCAGGGCCATCGAGTCCAGCTGTATGAGATAGATCCCGAGTTCCAGCAGCGCCCCTCCGCCCTCCTCAGGCAGGTAATGCCTCTGGCCCGGTCTGTTCGCAACAATCTGGCCGTGGTCGGCGAGGACGCCGCGGACCTGGCCGACCACACCATCGTCGAGAAGTCGGCGGATCACCGAGGCCTGGGGAAGGTAGCGGCTCCACATGGCCTCCATCAGCATGACCCCCGCAGCGCTGGATGCGTCGGCAAGGCTTTGCGCCTCTGCGGCGTTCATCGCGATCGGCTTCTCGATAAGCACGTGCTTTCCGGCGGCGATGGCGGTGAGGCCGATCGCAAGGTGCTCGCGCTGTGGAGTTGCGACGTATACGACGTCCACATCGGGATGATTGACGAGCTCCTCGGCAGAGTCCAGCGCTAGGCCGATGCCGTGGAGGGCCGCAAACGAGACAGCGCGGTCGCGGGACCGGGATGACACCGCCACGATTTTCTGGGCGGTGTGCCTGCGAACCGCCTGTGCGAACTCCCCCGCTATCCACCCCGGGCCAACGATGCCCCACCGGAGGGATGGCTCTCCCGTACCCGGTAGGTAGAGTTCGGGCTCAGGCAGCGTGGTCGGCATCATGTCGTACTCCTCATTCAAGTAGTTGCTTGCGCACGCGAGCGCGGACTCTGCTCGTCGACAAGGTGCAAGGACTGTCCGAGACCAATGGGCTTCGGTACGATGAGGGCCCGTGGCAGCGGGTTTAACACAGGACCTGTCCGAAGACCGCGCTCTGCTGCGCGGGAAACCTCCGGCACGCAAGTGGCCTACTGGCTAGTGTTCTCGCATCAGAGTCGCGATTCCCGTCAATTCGCCACCATCCGCGATGAATTCCGCACCTGTCGAGAACGAGCTCTCATCGCTTGCCAGGAAGACGACGAGTCCTGAGATCTCCGAGGGATGTGCGGGCCGCTTCATTGGTACGTGCTCAAATGGCAATGGCTCGTCTCCCATCATTCGAGTCTGCACGTTCCCCGGATGTATGGAATTGACCCGAATTCCCGCATCGAACAGATCCATAGCTCCGTGCTTGGTCATGCCCCGCACGGCCCACTTGGACGTGCCGTATGCGAAATTGCTGATGAATCCCTTCATGCCTGCGGTCGATGAGATGTTGATAATCGATCCGCCGCCGGCGCGTCGGATTGCGGGCGCACACGCTCTCATGCCTTTGAATACGCCATCCACATTTATCGACATCACCCGATGCCATTCCTCGTCGGTAGTCTCGGTGACGCGGGTCAGGTTGAGTACAGCGGCGTTGTTCACAAGGACGTTCAGCTTGCCGAACTCCTTCTCGGCGAGGTGGATTGCCTCAACCCAGTCCTCGTTCCTGCGGACGTCAAGTCGAACAAACCGGGCGGCGTCGCCGAGCTCCTCAACAACGGCCCGCCCCTCGGCCTCAAGGACGTCGCCCACGACGACTCGCCCACCCTCGGCGGCGATCGCCCTCGCATGGCTGGCTCCCATTCCAAGAGCGGCGCCGGTTACGAGGGCAACTTTGTCTCTCAGACGATCCAACTCAGTCCTTTCCTCTGTCCCTGCCCAGCGTTTCAACCATTGGATCCCAAGAGCTGTCCATCGAGGCGACGAGGGGCGCTTTGCTCTCCACGGCAATGGATTCGCCGGCGCGCGAAGCTTCATCGATGGCAGCCAGGACCTCGAGAACGTGCAGCCCGAGCTCGCCGGGCGTCCTGTCTGGCTTGGCTTCTCTAATCGAGCGTGCAAGATCGATGACGCCAAGTCCCCGACGGAAGGGAGTCGTCTCCGCCTGCAAGGTCACTGCTTCCCCGTTGCGTCTGCGCACCTTCCCCGGATGATCGAAGAGCTGCTCATGCGACAGGGCGGATAGGAGGCCGTCGGTCCCTATGACATCGAGGTTCCCGGTGCCCGAGCCGATCGAATCGAAGGAGAACCGCGCACCGGCGATAGCTCCATTCTCAAATTCGAGGGTGGCGATCACAGTGGTGGGCACCAGCACCGGGAAGCGGGAGCCGGCCTTGGGCCCGGAGGCGATCACCCTGGTGCTGCTGCCCCGCGTGGCTGCCGCGCTGACGCGGCTCACCGTACCGAGAAGGTGCACGAGGCCGCCGATGAAGTAGGGGCCGACGTCGTAGAGCGGACCGGCCCCCACTTCATAAAGAAACTCGGGGTCGGGATGCCACATCTCTGGCCCGGAAGATTCGAAGCTGGTCGTGGCATAGACGGGATGCCCGATCTCGCCGCGGTCTATCGCTGCGCGGGCGGACTGGAGCGCGGGGCCGAGCGTCGTGTCGGGCGCGACCGACACCCTCAGACCACATTCGCTCGCCTTCTGCATCAGCGTACGAGCGCTCTGCGGGTCTACCGCAAGCGGCTTCTCGGACCACACGTGCTTACCGGCATCGAGTGCAGCAAGCCCCACCTCGAGGTGGGCGGCCGGGGTCGCGAGATTGACGACAATCTCGACGGAGTCGTCTTTGATGGCGTCCTCGAGCGAGCCGTATCGTGGCACAGCGAATTCTGCTGCTCGGGCCGCTGCTCGATCTTGGTCGCGCCCGACCACCCATCGAACTTCGACATCGGGGAATGCGGTCAGATTCCTCAGATACTCCGGGCTGATGCTACCGGTTCCGACGACGGCGATGCCGACCGGTCCCCTGCTTTCACTCATCGCTAGCGATCGGGTATCGAACGAAGGCGATTCGGCGAGAGTCAGGCGCCCAACAGTTGACGTTGATGGTGCCCTGGCCGCCGAAGAGCGAGACAAGGTCCCGCGGCGTTCTGTCATCGCCGTCAAGAGTGCGGATGATCACCGGCACATCGGCTGGGTGCCCTGATGTGCCCGGCCCATAGCTGAGATAGACCAGATTGCGACCATCCGGGGCGATGTGCGGGAACCAGTTCACTCGCTCATCGAAGGTGAGCTGCTCGGTGCTCCGCGTGGTCGGATCGTGCCGAAACAGCTGGGCATGGCCCTCTTCGCTGCTGCGGAACTCCGAGTTGAAGTACAGCGCCCCGTCGCGTGCGTATTCGGGACCGTCGGCGGGCGAGAAGCCGCCCCCGACCAGATGCTCTTCGCCCGTGTGCAGATCCAGCTCCCAGACCGCTCTGCGGCCCCATTCGTCGCCGTCGAGCACCTCGGTGCCCACGTAGGCCAGCCGAGATCCATCCGGCGAGATTCCGTGGAGGAAGTGTCGGAATCGGCGGCTCGGATCCTTCGGGGAAGTCACTCTCTGGGCCTTTCCGCCGTCCCATGCGAGCCGGTAGATGTGTCCGTCGTTCGCGGAGACGAAGTGGTGTCCGCCGTCGGGCGAGACCAGGTGATCGTTGTTCAGCTCGGGCAATCCGCTGCTCGGGATCTCCGCGAGCTCTGGCGCCCCCTCGAGGTCGACGCGGAACAGCCTTCCGTCGGCGTTCAAGACTATCCACCGGCCGTTCGGGCTCCAATTAGGAGCTTCGAAGAGCCGGTCGCTGCTCGTGAGCACCGTGGTGCCGTGACCGGAGTGCACGTCGAGGACCACCAGTTCAGCGCGCTGGCCCGGACGCAGTGTCCGGGCCCAGCGCACCTCAGCCTCGGGGACGGGGCTCAGGTCTTCAGTCATTGACGGCTTGTGCCGCGTCGGGAGTGGCCAGGTCCTTGTAGTGCTTGGGGAAGTAGGCGTCGTTCACGTACTCCTCCATGAGGACGACCTTGCCGTCTTCGTCGAATGTGAAGATGGCCACAAGCGGGCCCCCGATGCCGAGGCCGTTCTCGAAGTGCAGGAAGACGTCGAGGTGGGCGATAACTCGAGGAGCGCCCGCCACCGCCTCCAGACGGGCATCGATGTCGGTACTTGCCCTCTCGACGAACTTATTGCGGGTCCAAGGAACGATCGCTTCCTTGCCCTCAACCGTCCGCGAGCCCGGCTCGCTATCGAGCGGGAAGGTGACGCGCGCGTCGTCCGCCCACAGATCGGCCCACGGCTCGATCTGCTGTGTGCGCTCGTAGTCGTACATTGCGGCGATCTTGTCCAGGCGCTGGTCGAGCTGCGGGATCCCGGCGCGGGTGATGTGTGTGGTGCCTCCGCCGGCAGTGTGGTTGCTCATGCTGCAACTCCTTCCGCTACGGGGCGGCCGACGCGCGAGAGCACATCAGCGTGGGCATCGTGACGGTATTCGCGGCGGACGAACTTCCATTCGCCGCCATCGCGCCGCAGCTCGTCGAAGTACATGCCGGTCGTGAACAGCTCGGAGTGCGTTAGGTCGCCCGGGATCTCCGGTGGGCCGTAGTCCCTAGTGGTGATGGCGTAGGAAGTGGCCCGTGCGACATCTCCATCGAGGTTCACTACCGACTGCGCCGGGGAGGTGCGGATCCGTCCTGCGAAATAGGAAGTGGCACTCTCGACATGCTTGCGGATCTCATCGGGTCCGCGGAAGACTCCGCCGAATTCCGGAGCAGGAGCTGTAGTGTCGAGGACGCCGTCCTCTGTGAACATTCGGGCGACGCCCTCAGCGTCACCGAAGTCGTAGGCCTGGCTGTAGCGGGCGAAAAGGTTACGGATCGCGTCATAGTCGAGTTCTCTGGTGTCCATGGACGTTCGTCTCCTCTCTCTGTGTGTGGTGGTCAGGCGGTTTCGAAGCGGAAGAGGTCCAGGGACAGCGGCTTCCCCAGCAGCCCAGTGACATCCGGCCAGCCGTCATAACGGAACGTGCGCCCGGAGAAGCGCCAGTAGCCGTCCTGTTTGACGACTTCGTCACGGTAGATGCCGGTCGTCTCCATCATGAAATTGTCGGGTTCGGTGTCGCGGGGCTTCTCACCGTGGTCGGTGGTGAAGAACCCGTAGCTCGAGACGAACGCTCTTTCACCGCTGCCTTCGATCACAGCATTCATCACGCCATGGCGGACATGGCCCTTGACTCGGGGTGCCAGCCACCCGACCATCTCCCGCAGCTGCGCCGACCCTTCGGTGCGCGATTCGCCACCGAAGTCAGGGTCGCCGAGCGTCTTGATCTCGAAGTACCCGTCAGGTGTGAAGCAGTCGACGAAACCGTCGGCGTCGGAGAAGTCGAGCGTGTAGCCGTATCGGGTCGTGAGCTGCCGGATCGCCTCGTAGTCCAGAGGAGTGAGTCCGGATTCTGAGACCGGCCCGGCATCGACCGGGGCGATCTCAAGCGGGCGCGCGACGCGACGGAGGACCTCGGGGGTGCCGTCGCGGTGGAATGTCCGAGAGGCGATGCGCCATGTCCCGTCGATCTGGACCAGGATGTCCTCATAGACGCCACTGAGGATGAGGCCCGACCTCGTGATCTGGTTCACTCCGACGGGAGAGCCATAGTCCCTGGTGAAGCAGCCGTACGAGAGCATCCGGGCGGCGTCCCCGTCGCCGTCGATCAGCGGGCTCACGGCGACGGTGTGGCGGAAATGGCCTGCCCAACTCGCGGACGTCTCAGCGGCATAGCTCTTCAGCTGCGTTCCCTCATAAGTTGTGCCTTCGACGGTGAGCACTCCTTCGGGTGCAAAGCATGCCGCGAACCCTTCGGGATCGCCGAAGTCGAGTGCCTGTGCATAGCGGGCGGCGAGCTGTTTGATCTCCTCGAAGTCGAGGGCAGTGAGAGACATGAATCAGCTTCCTTTCGGAGTGGAATTGTCTGACCTTGATAAGTCGTCCGTCGTTACCGGCGTTGTTTGCGCTGGCGACGGGCGAGGGAGTCGAGGATGACGGCTGCCAAGAGCACAAGGGCCGTTACCACGGCTTGGGCCCACGCGGGGAAGGACAGCAGATTCATTCCGTTCTGAATCGAGCCGATCACCAGCGCGCCAAGGAGCGCAGCCCAAATGGATCCGCGTCCTCCGTACAGGCTCACGCCCGCGATGACCGGACCGGCAATGGCGTAGAGCAGGAAATTCCCACTCCCTGCCGCGGCATCCACGGACAGCAGGCGGGCCATAGCAAGAACTCCTCCCGTGCTGGCAAGAGCCGATGCCAGGATGAACACGAGGATCTTGATACGCGTCACGGGGACGCCGACCCGTCGAGCAGCCTCCTCGTTGCCGCCCACAGCGAGCACGTGGCGCCCGTAGCGGGTCTTAGTCACGAGCCACGCAAAGCCGATAACCAGCACGACCAGAATCCCCAGCGAGAGGGGTACTCCTCGCTCGTAGTTCAGCACACCGACCGCCGCCAGCGTGACCACAGAAACCACGATGGGGCGAGCGAGTTCGCGCCCAACGGACGTGACCTCAAGTCCCGCGCGCGCGCGTCGTCTCCGCGAGACGAGTGTGCTCGCGAACAGCGCGGCCAGAATGAGAACGATGAGCACCCAGCTCACTGCGTACGGGATGAAGTAGTTGGCCAGCCCGGTGATTGCATTGTCGGTCACGCTGATCGTGCCCGCGTTACCGACGATCGCGAGCTGCACGCCGGCCCACCCGAGGAATCCCGCGAGGGTCACCACAAACGAGGGGATTGACAGCCAGGTCACGATAAGGCCCTGGACGAGCCCGACCACGGCTCCAGCAATAATCCCGGTGCCGATCGCTGCCCATGCTGGCCAGCCCTGCATCGATGAGAGCACACCCACGATGGCCGCGCACATGCCGCTGACGGAGCCGACCGACAGGTCAATCTCGCCAAGCAACAGCACGAGCACTACACCGATCGAAACAACGCCGACGGCAGCGATCTGGAGCGTGAGGTTGGTCAGATTCACGGCGGAGATGAATGCCGGGTTCGCGAGATCGAAAACGATCCAGATGAACGCAAGCACTAGGACCACGCGGAGGGATCCCAGACTGCCAGCGCTCAGGCCGCGGAACCTATCCCGAAGTCCACGGCGCTGATCCGGGTCCCCGTGCGCGCCTGCACTAGCCAAGGTCTTCGTTTGAGTAGTCACGCGATTGCCTCCTCGTTCGCGTTGGACAGGCCGGTGATTGCGGAAACGACGGAGTGGCGTTGATCCGCTGTGGCCGGGAATTCGCCGGCATTGCGTCCGAGGCGAAGCACGACGATTCGGTCAGCCACCTCGAATACGTCCGCCAGATTGTGGGAGATGAGCAAGACCCCAAGGTTGTTCTGCTTGAGGCGGAGTACGAGATTGAGCACCTGTTCGGTCTGCGCGACGCCCAAAGCAGCTGTCGGCTCGTCGAGAATGACAAGCTTAGGGCTGCCGACCATCGAACGGGCAATGGCGACCGTCTGCCGCTGGCCGCCGGAAAGCATGCCAACCTCGGCGCGGACCGATTTCAGGGTTCTCACAGCGAGGGAGTCGAGCAATCTGCGCGACTCGCGCTCCATAGTGAGATCGTCCAGAACCAAACCATTCAGTTCTTCCCGGCCGAGGAACAGATTGGCGACCACATCGAGGTTGTCGCAGAGAGCTAGATCCTGGAATACGGTGGCGATTCCGATTCGTGACGCGTCGCCTGGCGAATGGACTCGCACAGCCTCTCCGTCGAACTCGAAGTTTCCCTCATCGGCGGGAGCGACTCCCGCTATCGCCTTCACGAGCGTTGACTTTCCAGCGCCGTTATCGCCAACCAGGGCAACAACCTCGCCGGCCCGCACGTGAAGGTTGACGTCCTCAAGCGCGGAGACGGCCCCAAACCGCTTGCAAATACCTGTCAAAGAAAGAAGCGGCGGATCAATGGGTTCAATGAGGTCGCTCATTTCGTTCTCCTCTCCTTCGAGGGGTGGTGGATGTTCTGGAGGTCAAACGACCACGAACTCGCGAGGTGATCGTCGAGCACCGCAACGTGCTGCACGCCCGAAGCCTCCAAACGAGGGACGACAGGGCGTGTGGTTCGTTTGGGCTTCCACGGTGGGCCAACTAGCGTTTGTTCGTCTAATTTACGTCCATGGCGGCGTGTGAGTCAAGCAACAGCCCGGTTCTGGTCTGGCCCGACCTGGGAGGGCCTGGAAGGCACACGCAAGCGCATCGGGCGCTGGTGTTGCCGGAGTTAGCCGCTACGTTCGGCTGACGACCTAGAGGCCGTCAGGGGGGCGCACTCCCTTCCCCGGGCTCGTCTTAGTCGAGGGCGGCGAGAGCGAATCGCAAGCGCAAGGAGGCTGGGATCGGAAAGCACCGGCACGACAAGAGGGGCCGGCTATAGTCAGCCGGCCCCCCCGTCAATCGCTCATTCGGCCTAGGCTGCTGCGGGCTTCAGTCCCGCCGCGTCACAGGCCGCCTTGTAGTCCGGCGTGCAGATGTCGTTGTAGGTATACAGACCGGCGTCGATAACGCCCGTTTGGATCGTATCCTTCGTGATTGTGTTGGGAGTGGGTGTCACAAACCATGGGAAGCTTGTCGTCGAGTTCTTCTCGGTCTCGTTTGAACTGAGCTTCTGACCCCGCGCCGCACTAAGAAGCGCGGGCGCTGCCGCAATGCCCCAGTCGCGCTGCCGAGCATTAATGGTGAACGACTGGGTCCCGGTAAGGATACGCTGCACTGCCGCGAGATCCGTATCCTGTCCGCCCAGCGAAGGGAACGGCCGGCTGAATCCGGCATTCTTCATCGCGGCACTCGCGCCGCCACTGATCCCGTCATTCATCCCATATACGCCGATGATCTTGTCTTTCCCGACCGCAGTGATGGCCTGGTCCATCGCCGTCTGCGCGTTGGCCGGATCCCAGCTGGGGATATTGGTCTCCTTGCAGATGTTTACATTCGGGTCGAGCTTCTCTTTTCGACCCTGCAGGAACTGCTGGGTGCCCGGAGTCTGGGCATCACCATCCAGAGCGATGACGCAACCACGCTTGGGGTCTCCGCCGGCGCTGACCTCCTTGAGAAGCTCGGCTCCTTGGAGACGGCCCAGTTCGACCACATCCACGCCAACGAACCCCTGTACGTTCCCTTCGGGGATCGACCCGAATCCAATGACCGGCACGTTCTGCGCGTTCGCTTTCGCCACGATCACCTTCGACGAATTCGCGCTGACAGGGGCCAGAAGCAGGGCCTTGATCCCTTGCGCCAACATGCTGTCGGCCTGGTTCTGCTGATCCGTGGCGTCAGCTGCTACGTTCGCGAAGATCACCTTGCAACCAGGGCACTCTTTCTTGAGCTCGTCCCGAACCCCTGGCCAAAGTCGATTCTCCCAAAGCGGCGTCTTGTTGTCGGGAAAGAGGACTCCGATGGTCGGGGTCGAATCGGCGGACCCCGAGCCGCCTCCCGATGAGCTCGTTGCCCCCTGACCGCACGCATTCAGGCTGAGAGCGAGCCCCGCTACCGCGAGGGACGAGAGGATTTTGATGCTATTTCGCATGTCTTATATTGCCTTCCGTGATGCCGGTGAGAGCGGCTCTAAGTTGTGGCGCGAGCGGACTGAGTCGCGCGACCCCGCAAGACCTCTTTGTCTGGTGTTCGACGCTAGCTCCTTTTGTGAGTGCCCGGGTAGTGGCCATTGAGAGCAACTAACGTTTGTACGTCAAAGCTAGAAGACGACGGCACAGCCGTCAAGAGCCGTTATCCGCTCGTTGCAACTCAGCGAGGAGTCTGTGGCTTCAGGCAAGGGATGTCCGAGATTCAACCCCTGGTGTGGATGTGTGATGGCGGGCGGCTCCTGCCAGTTGCGAACCCCTAGGCAGGGAGGCTCAGAGTGTTGCTAAAGCTGAAGCTTTCCTACTACTGCGAACGGTCGTACGTACGATAGAATCGTCTTGCTGAGAGAAGACAACGAGGAAAGGCGAGTCAATGAAGACACCGTTCAAGGCTGAGGATGCTGCGATGGCGATGCAGGTCTGCTACGTCACCGACGACATCGAGGCGACCACGAAGTGGTTCGCCGAACTCCTCGATCGTCCGGCACCAGCCATCGTGGAAGCACCCGACCCTGAGGTCGCGAAAACCAAGTACCACGGCAAGCCGGCCGCAGTAGAGTTCCGCCAAGCCCTCATGAAGTGGCGGGGCACCCAGCTCGAATTCATCCAGCCCGGTCCCGGACCGAGCATCTGGCGAGATTGGCTCGACAAGCATGGCGCAGGCCTCCACCACGTCGGTTTCGCGGTGAAGGACTTCGAGGCAGCTCGGGAGTCGCTCGTCGCCCTCGGTCTCCCGATTGTTCAAGAGGGCGAGTTCCCCAACGGGCGGTACGCCTACACTGAGCCCGCGCCCGCGATCGGGGGCTTCGTGGAGATTCTCGACGTGGACGCAGACGAAGTCCGCGCCTATGGCATGGACTGACCAAAGTGAATGCTGTGGATGGGGAGTGTGGTCCCTGACTCGCTCCCCACCCAAGATCAGATTTCCCCGCATCGCGGGGAGGACCGGTCGTCGCTCGCAACCCCTCAGGGCCGTTCGAGGACCAACTATTCTCACAGACCGGGACTTGTTGTTCAGTGGGCCAGGCCAATGCCCGCGCTCCGGACCCTCCCGATCCCTGCACACCAGTGATTCGAGCTGCTGGCGGCGCTCCTCGAGCGTCGGCTGGGGTGAGCCCGCTCCCAGCCTTAAACTCGCGGGCGAGACGCCCGGCAAAATTGCTCAAACACCGAGTCACAAAGTAGGCCTACATCGTCGTACGACGCCTGTTGTTCTCCGATGCCAGACGGTGCCAGTACTGATGCTGGACTAGGTAACTTCTCGGTGATGCCGAGGCAGACATCAGCCGGGCTGTTGCGAAGTCTCCGTCATTGCGAATGCAACCGAACGGCGGGCTCAGGGCCGGACCGTGGGGTCCTCTGTGCACACGAGGACCGTCACATCCGCATTGACCCCGGAGTCCGCCCGTCTCGGCTTAAACAAGACGAAGCGACCGATGGATCGGATGCGCAGCACGCACGTCGAGATGATCTCCCTAGGGAATACTGCCTGCGTACTTGCCCATTCGGTACTGCCACGGCCACTCAAGCTCCCCCGTGAGCTCGGCCGCGGCGCGGAGCGCGAAGGTTGGCTCGCGCAGGAACTGCCTGGCGACATAGACTGAGTCGGCAGCACCGTCGACGAGCAGAGACTCTGCCTGCTGGGGAGAGGTGATGAGGCCGGCCACTCCGACTGGAATGTCCACAGCTGCCTTGACGCTCCTTGCAAGGGGCACTTGGTAGCCCGGGCGGACCTCAATCACCTGACGGGGATCGTTCCCGCCGGACGAGACGCTGATCAGATCAACACCCCTTCTTGGCAGGAGGGCTGCGATCTGCGCCGCGTCGCTAGGAGAGATGCCGCCCTCGACCCAGTCGGCCGCCGAGATCCGCACGACCAAGGAAGTCGAGGATGGGATCGCCGATCGCACTGCATCCACAACTTCTAATAGGAACCGTACGCGGCCTTCCAAATCGCCGCCAAACTCGTCATCCCGGTGGTTGGAAAGCGGGGAAAGGAACTCGTGAATCAAATACCCGTGAGCCGCGTGGATCTCGATGAGGTCGAAACCAGCCGCGACTCCACGCGCGGCCGCCGTGGCGAACTGATCGACCACCCGCCGAATCTCGTCCAGACCGAGCACTCGGGGATGGGAGAGATTCCCGTAGGGAGTGGCTGACGGGCCAACGGGCACCCAGCCGCCCTCGTCCGGAAGAACGGGACCGCGACCCTCGAGCGGCGCATGCTCAGATGCTTTCCTGCCGGCGTGCGCGATCTGAAGACCGGCCGCCACGCCCTGCGTATGGATGAAGTCGACGACCCGAGCCCATGGCGCGACGTGGCCGTCGGACCAGATCCCAGCGCAGCGAGGAGTGATCCTCCCTTCGGGAGAAACTGCTGTCGCCTCTGTCATCACCAGACCCGCGCGCCCGATCGCGAAGGACCCGAGATGGGCGAGATGCCAGTCCGTTGGCATCCCCTCATTCGATGAGTACTGGCACATGGGTGCCACCCACAGGCGATGCGGAAGGGTCAGTGGACCAACCGAAATTGGCTCAAACAGCAATGGCTCACTTCTAGGCATCAAATCCTCCTTCGGCAACTCTACAAACGGACGACCGTTCTCGCAAGGAGGCCAGCCGCAACCGGCACGCTATGGGCTTGACGAGATCCCGACTTCCTGATTAGATTTTGCGAACGTACGCTTGTTCCGCGTCTACCACCGTCTCACCCCACAACTTCGGCCAGAATCGAAGGCCCGGCAGAAGATCGGACGCACCAGTCCAACGGATTTCGGGGGCTCGGGCTGGTGCAATACCGCCGGAAGCGGCTGGGGCTGAGCTATGGGAACGCCCCAAGGTTCCCTCCGGAGTCGAGTCCTGGATGGCGGAAGAGCCATCCTGCCCAAAGGGGCTAACACCATCCCGAAGCCAACGTCCCCCAAGGAGACCTATGCTCACCGTGAACGCCTACGCAGCCGCTTCCTCGGACGCCCCGCTCGAGCCTGTGACGATCACCCGCCGGGACGTTGGCCCGAAGGACGTGCTGATCGAGATCAAGTACGCCGGCATCTGCCACTCGGACATCCACACCGTCCGGGAGGACTGGGGCCCCGTGAAGCACCCGCTCGTGGTGGGCCACGAAATCGTCGGGCTCGTCGCGGAGGTCGGATCGGAGGTGACCAAGCACGCCGTCGGCGACCGCGTCGGCGTCGGCTGCCTCGTCAACTCCTGCCGCGAATGCGAGAACTGCCTCGCGGGGGAGGAGTCGTACTGCTTGAATGACATCACCGGCACCTACGGGAGCGTGGACCGCGACGGAACCATCACCCAGGGCGGCTACTCCACGCACGTCGTCGTGGACGAGGACTTCGTCCTGCGCGTGCCCGAGGCGCTCGACTTCGCCGCCGCGGCCCCGCTCCTCTGCGCTGGGATCACCACCTACTCGCCGCTGCGCCACTGGGAGGCGGGACCCGGGAAGAAGGTCGCGGTCGTCGGAATGGGCGGACTGGGCCACATGGCCGTCAAGCTCGCCCACGCGATGGGCGCCGAAGTCACCGTGCTTTCCCGGACCCTGTCGAAGAAGGACGACGGCCTCCGCCTGGGCGCGGACCACTACCACGCCACCGAAGACCCGCAGACGTTCGAGAAGCTCAAGAACAGCTTCGACCTCATCGTCAACACCGTGTCCGCGCCGATCGACCTCGGCGCCTACCTCGACCTCCTGCTCCGGAACGGCACGATGGTCAACGTCGGTGCCCCCGCCGAGCCCCTCCCACTCTCCGTCTTCACGCTCTTTGCCAACCGCCGTTCCTTCGCCGGATCCGGCATCGGCGGAATCCGCGAGACCCAGGAAATGCTCGACTTCTGCGCGGAGCACGGCATCCTGCCCGACACGGAGCTCATCGATGCCTCCTACATCAACGAGGCCTGGAAGCGGGTCCTCTCCTCCGACGTCCGCTACCGGTTCGTCATCGACGCCGCCAGCTTCGCATAAAGCGTTTTGACGTACGAGTCCCCAGCACGCCAGCCCAAAGGCTCTGCCCCTCCGCCTGACGCAAGCGAGGGGCAGAGTTCCTCAGAAACAAGTGCGAGCGGCTTTAGCCGCCACAAGGCTGCTAGACAGCACCAGGACCTACGACCTCGGGTCGATAGGTCCTGGTGCGCACATAGTGGTAGATCTAGCGGCGCAACGCCTCTTCGATCTCTGCCGCTGCAGCGACAACCGCAGCTCCCAAAGCTTCTCTCCCAGTCTTCTCAAAGCGGCTTGTAGGAACGAGAATCGCCAGGCCTGCCACCGGCACTCCGCTTTCCAAGACGGCCGCGCCCACTCCGACCATTTCGCCGGTAGCTGAAGGGCGAACGCTATATCCGTCCCGCCGGGTCGCAGCGAGATCGGCCAGCAACTGCCGCTCTTCGAAGTCCGCAGCTTGGGCGCTCCGCCTATAGTCCGCCACGGAGATTCCGACTGCCTGCGCATCGGCATGAGCGAGTATCGCGATACCGCTGGCCGTAATGATGTCCGGATACGCCGATCCGATTGCGGCTGTTGTAAGTAGCTGTTGGCGGCTCTCGGCTCGCTCGATGACCACTGATGTATGACCAGGTCCGGGGATCGAGAGATGGACGGTCTCGCCGGTCTCGTCCCTCAGACGCCGCATGATGGGCAGCGCGGCCTCGCGCAGTCCGGTTTCTGCCTGGGAGCTGCTGAGAACGAATCGTGCATGATTCGACAGCGTCCAATGCGTGGTCTCGTCCGCTGTCTCGGTGATCCAGCCTGCCTCCGCCAGGGTCCGAAGGCAGCGCTGGACCGTAGACTTCGAGATTCCGAGCTGGGCAGCGAGCTGACCGACCCTTGCCGGCTGGTATCTGGCCACAGCCTCGAGGACCTGAAGGCTCTTAAGGACACTCTGCATCCCGCTTCCCGAGCGGGACTGGGGCTTGGTGGGCGGCGGGTGGCTGGGCATGCTTGATTGTTCCACAGTCGTCCGACCCCCCGCCCACATGCGCGACCTCACTCCTCGACGTACCCCTTGGACTCCATCAGGAAATCGGCGAGATACCCGTCGTGGGGCGCAGCCGGATGAGTCCAGTAGGTCGGGTGCCCGCCTACGTAGACGTTCCTGACACTTGGTTCCCCAACCAGGCGCCCGATCAGAACCCGGTCCTTTGTGAGGACCGTGAGGGCCAACGTATCGCGCAGCGGTCCGACCCCGTCAGAGGGGGACCACGGCGCGACCCACACACAGGGGAACGGCAGTTCGATTCCTGCCTGGGGCGAATCGGCCGTCGAGAGTACGTGAAGAGCTGGCCGGAGCACGGCCGTGCCGTCGCCGAAGTCGTGGACTACGTCCTCTGCTGGAAGGACGCCCATCGTCCCCTGTGCGACCTCCCTGAGGTGCTCCCGCATGCCCAGAGCAGACTCTTTCGTCCTAACAGGCAGGACGGCCTCGGGATGCGATGGTGGGAGGCTCGGGATAGCCGAAAGCCGCTCCGCCACTGCCTCGGCGAGGCCCAGATGGTTGCCTTCGATGAAGACCGCGGTCGCGTTGACGCAGCCGACCCCACCGAACCTGCTCACTGAGTCGACTACAAGGTCGATGTGCTCGTGCCAGTCGGTGTCAGCCGTGATGAGAATCTTGGAGCGTCCCGGGCCCTGCGGAAGGACGCGAGGATCGTCCTTGTACTTTTGGATGACATCCTCTCCACCGAAGACGATAGACCGGTCTACTGAGCGCAGGATGGCGTCCGCTCCGTCGTGGTCAGTCGGAAGCACGGCCAGGTGCTCGTCCGGGAAACCCGCTTCGCGGAGTGCGAGCACCAGCCGATGTGCCGTAAAGGGCTCACGGCGCGACGGACGGACAGCGATCCTGTAGCCGAGCGCCAGCGCCTGCAGCCAATTCGTGTGCACAGCGGGATGGTTGCCCGCCGCATGCACGCCGAACACCTCTCCTCGGCGTACCCAGAGCGCCCCTCCATCTTTGGCACGCTCGTCCTCGAGCGATTCCATCGCCCCCAGAGGCCGAGCGAACTGCGCATACTCATGGGCCGCACCGCAGTAGTCGGCAATCGTGTCCGTCGATTCCCGTACGGCTGTCACAGTCATTCCCGAGACCCGGCAGACCAGTCGCTGGTACTCCTCGACACCGAGTCCGCCGAGTTCGGCGGTCCGGAAGATCTCCCCCGCGCGAGTGAGAGCGGCCCGTCGCTCATTGACGGGCAACGCTTCCGAACGGCGCATAGCAACTACCGACCGCGTGACGAACAGAGGTGGAACGAGGCTGAGCGCTGCTACCGGCTCACCCCAGATGTCGGAAATCGTCATCGGGGTTCGGGCACGGAAATTGCCGGACGGGCCCAGGGCCTCCAGCGCCACCAGGGATTCTATGGGCGACATCAGTACACGCCTTCGATGACCTGGGCGTCGCCGAATCGGGCCATGGGTGCAATGTCGGCGATGCAGTCGCCGATCTGACCTCCCAACGGCATGACCCGGGTGGCGAGGTCTCGTTCGGCATTGTTGGGCAAGAAGAACGACTTGCTCACATGGTTGAATACCACCTGGCCGCGCTCGCCGTAGTCCACAGTGTCGCCTGTGTCGGGATCGACGACGTTGAACGTCACGAAAGGAGGGAGCGTCGGCTCGAAGATGCAGGGGTCCTCAGGGCTAAGGCCCGGCCGCTCCACAGCGCCGGCACCGAGGGCCATCGTGGTTCCGTAACCGCCCGTGATGTTGATCCCGGGGAAGACTTCGGTACACAGGAAGTGCCTGCTGTCCGGATCCATGTGCGCGCCGCCCCACGTGATGTGCGTGATCTTCTCGCGGATGAGGTCAACGAGGTCGTCGCGCTCTGCGAGCCGGTGCAACACGGGTGGGGTGAGCCTGAGGACTCCAACGTCCTGGGAGCGCAGGACGAAGGTGACCTGCTCGATGATGTGCCCCACATAATCCTCCACCACCTTCGCATTGCCGGCAGCGATCTGCTTCTTCACCCACCGCGGATCCATGTCGATTCCGAACACGAGAACGCCGTCGCCGTACACCGCGGAAGCGCGCCGCGCCTGCTCGTACGCCCCGTGCGGGCCGCTGGGGAAGACGCAGAGCCAGTGCTTCGACTTGGGGAGACCGTATCTGGTCAGCGAGGCGGCGTCAGCAACAGCCAGGCGATTCGCGAATTCACGGAGCATCGGGAGGCGCTTCGGGGCACCCGTGGTTCCCCCGCTCTCAATTACGGAGACAACGTCAGGCCGAGGACCGAAGCCCTTCGGGATGAGGTCCTGGGTGGGGACATCGCGGATCTCGTCGGTGACATTGGGGAAGAGGCGGAGATCCTCGAACGTGCGCACATCGCTTCGCGGGTCGAAGCTGAGTTTCTTGGCCCGCTCGACCCAGAAAGGACTACCGGTCTCCGGATCGAAATGCCAGAGCATGGCTGCCCTGATGAATTCGTCCGGATCGGGGGTCACATCGAGGGGGAGATCCAAGATTGGGGAGGAGTCGACGGTCACTGGATCGGCCTTTCTAGCGCTTGGGTGATTGCCCATCCAAGGTAGAGCCTGCGTGCCACTTTGCGCAATGCTGTGCCATATTATGGCACGGCAATGTGTACGTTGATGGGTAGGTGCTAAATGCTCAGGCAAGCTCCGTGGCGCAGCAGGCCCTCGAAACGAGCCCGTCTGGCTGGCGCCTCAGTCGCCCTATTGGAGGCGGCCAATCTCGAAAACGTAGAGGTTTCTGAGACACCGAAGAGATCAGGTGCCCACGTAGGCGCAGCTGTCAACCGCGGCGGTAAATGTCGCACTTCCGCGTCGGTTTGTGTCCAACGAGGAGGATGAGCGGCTGGCCCGCCCTGCGGACCTCAATCCGATGCTGCACCTTCCGTCAGATAGGTGGTGGCGCGGGACTTCATGGCGTGGTCGGTGTCGGTTAGCTCGGCCTCGAACCCGCTGCGGAGGTGGATCGCGACGACCGGATCGGCCGAGCCGATCTTGAAGAGGCAATGGGCCTTGGGGAGTGCAGTGATTTCCGCGGCGGACCCGGGCGGGAGGCCGAACAGCTTTTCGCACGCCTCGGCGTCGTCGCCCTTTGACTGCTTGTAGATCAGGGCGGTGCCGCACTCCTTGATCATCGCGATCGCCGGGCTGCCTGCCGGGATGTCGGAGATGTGGTGGAAGGCGAACTGGCACGAGAGGGACAGCGCGCGGGATAGCTTGGTGTTGCGTCTTGTTACGGTCGCGACCGAGCCCTGGACCGTGTGCCAGGCCTCCTCGATCAGCAGGGTCGTCGGGACGGGGTCGACCTGCCGGTGGAGCGTGTTCGCCAGCCAGGTGCTGATGATGGTCATGACGATCGGCAGCGCCGGCCCTTCCTCCGGCAGGAGGGAGACGTCGAAGACCGTAAGACCGGCTTTGAGCCGGATCTCCTCGCTCGTTGGACCGTCGATCAGGCCGGCGAGGTCGTCCTCGATCAATCGCTCGAGCTCGAAGGCCGGATCCCTGCCCCATTCCTTCAGCTCCTCGCCCGTGAGCCCTGCAGCGTCAGCGGCCCCCGCGTCGGGACGGTACAGCGCGGCGAGCACGTCGCGGATGTCCGCTACGCGTCCTTCGCGCTGTGCCGTTTCGAGCGCCTGCCGGTGGGCCATGCGCAGGGCCTTGCCCTCGCGTGGGGTCAGCCTCCTGCCCAGGGCCTCCTCGGTGACCGCCCGCAGCAGCATCGACTGGCCCGCCGGGGCTTCGAACCCCGTGCTGTCACCCTCTGTGGGCGGGCCGTCGGGATCCTCGTCGAGGCGGGTGGCGATGCGCGGGTCGAGGAGGTTGATCCTGGCTCCGCCTCTGCCGATCCGGAAGCGGATCGGCGCCACGTCGAGCGCCTGCGCCAACGGTGTGTACTCGCCGCCACGGCGGTCGATCTGGTACTTCTTGTCGATCACGACGATGCGCCGTCCCAGGATCAGTTGGCGCAGCACGCCCCAGGTCTTCATGGCGGAGCTCTTGCCCTGGCCGAGGTCGCCGATGTAGACGACGTTCGGGGACTCCAGGGTTTCCCCGTAGCCTTCGAACACGTCGTGGATGAGGAACCATCCGGAGTCCGCGTCGATGCCGAAGATCAGGCCCTTGTGCGACGTCGGCGGGGCCGCCACCGCCATGTGGGAGAACTCCATCTGCCGTGTCGAGGTCAGGATCCCGGGCGCGGCGGGGTCGTAGAACCCCAGCTGTGCGGCGAACTTCCACGGCCGGTGGCAGAACCACCTTGTGCCCGGGTCCTCCTCGGCGCCGGGCTGGGCGGGGCCGGAGTGGCG
>NZ_JBKZWT010000260.1:0-5111 GCF_047759905.1 Sinomonas sp. G460-2
TCGGCCGTCCGCGACGCCGCCGGGCTCACGCCGCACGCGTTCGGTGCACCTATGGACGTGTGGTGGTTCCGCGTCCCGCGCCACGCGGACGACCCCGACGGCGGCTTCGGCCGCGCGTCCCGCGGGCAGTTCCTCATCATGGTCGACCGCGGCGACTACTGGCAGTGCGGCTACATCATCCGCAAGGGCGCCGACGCCAAGCTGCGGGCGGAGGGCCTCGAGCGGTTCCGCGCGCGCCTCGCCGCGCTCCAGCCGTGGCTCGCCGACCGCCTGGCCGGCGCGCCGTCGTCGTTCGATGACGTCAAGCTGCTCGAGGTGAGGCTCGACCGCCTCGAACGGTGGCACCTGCCCGGGCTGCTCGTGATCGGCGACGCGGCGCACGCGATGAGCCCCGTGGGCGGCGTGGGGATCAACCTCGCGATCCAGGACGCCGTTGCGGCGGCCCGGATCGTGCGGCCCGCGCTCCTGAGGGGCGGGCCGGTGCCCGAGTCCGTCCTGCAGAGCGTGCAGCGGCGGCGCTGGTGGCCCACGGTGCTCGTGCAAGGGTTCCAGCAGGCCGCGCACCGCGGCGTGGTCGGCCGGATCCTGGACGAGGACGCGTTCGACCGCCCAGGGGCCGAGCCGGGCGGGGCGCTCCCGATGCCGCTTAGGATCCTCGAGGAGTTCCCCGTGCTGCAGGCCATCCCCGCGCGCTTCGTGGCGGTCGGGCCGCTTCCCGAGCACGCCCCACGCTGGGCCCGCCCCGCGCTGGGCCCGCCGCGCGCCCGGCTAGACTCCGGCCCATGACGACGATGCCGAGCATGGACCGCGAGTCCTTCCACGCCGACCTCCGCACGCAGTTCGAAACCTTCATCGACGAGCACCGCGCCGCGCTGCACGCGTGCCTCGACGGGCTCACGGAGGCCGAGGCGCGGGCCTCACTCGTGCCGTCGCGAACCACGCTCCTGGGCCTCGTCAAGCACGCCGCGTTCGTCGAAAAGGTGTGGTTCGACGAGGCGATCACGCTGCGCTCGCGCCAGGAGATCGGCATTCCCGCGACCCCCGACGAATCGTTCATCCTCGACGACGGCGACACCATCGCGTCGGTCCAAGCCGCCTACCGCGCGGCATGCGAGGACTCGCGGCGCGCGGCGGCGGGCTTCACGCTCGACGACGAGGTGCTCGGCAATCGGCGCGGGCCGCTCCCCCTGCGCTGGGTGTACCTGCACATGCTCCGCGAACTCGCGCAGCACTGCGGCCACGCGGACATCCTGCGGGAGCAGCTCCTCGCGGCCCGATCCTAGGAGACGGGACCCCACAACCCGCCGGACGGGACCCCACACCTTAGGTGGCCTGGTCGGCGAGGGTGAGGCTGATGCTCCCTCCGGGGGCGTACTCGACCGTGATGCCCGCGAGGTCGGGCGCGTGATGCGTGGGGCCGAAGGCCGCGGCGCGCGGGCCCACGCCGAGCACGCACATCCCGGCCGAGAGGCCAGCGAGGATCCCGGCCTCCGAGTCCTCGAGCACGAGGCATTCGCCCGGATCCACGCCGAGCCGCGCGGCGGCCATGAGGAAACCCTCGGGATCGGGCTTGCTCGCGGAGACGAGCTCGGCCGTGATGAGGAGCGGCGGGAGCGGGAGGCCGGCGGCGCCCATGCGCACGCGGGCCAGGGTGTCGTCGGCCGAGGTCACGAGCGCGTGCGGCGCGCCGACGAGCGCGTCGAGGAGGGCCGGGGCCCCAGGCACGGCCACCACGCCGTCCACGTCCGCGCTCTCCTCGGCGAGCATGTTCACGTTCTCGGCGAGGTTCTCTTCGACGGGCCGCTCGGGGAGCAGGATCGCCATGCTCAGATGGCCCTGCCGCCCGTGGATCACGGAGAGCACCTTGGCGGGGTCGAGCGAGTGGCGGGCGGCCCATCGCCGCCACACGCGTTCCACGACGGCGTCGGAGTTCACGAGGGTCCCGTCCATGTCGAGCAGGACCGCACGGGCGGTCAGGGTCGTCGCGCTCACGCGGCCTCCTTGGAAATCGTGCCTCCGCCTAGGGTAGCGTGGCCTACTATGGTCCTGACTGGATCGAACCACTGATTTAGACGCCGATTCGGACGCCGATTCGGACGCCGATTCGACCCACCGAATCGACACCCCAAGGGAGCGGAGGCTCGGGTGAGCGCATCGCACGAGGACTGGTCGCCGTCGTCCGCATTGAACGACAGCCCCGTGCCCAAGCACGAGCAGCTCCGCGCCATCCTCCTCCGCCTCGCCAAGGACGAGCTCGCGCCCGGAGCGCTCCTCCCGAGCGAGCGGACGCTCATGGACGTGTACGGGGTCAGCCGGATCACGGTCCGGGCGGCGATCGGCCGCCTCGTGACCGACGGGCAGTTGGTCCGCGTGCCGGGAAAGGGCACGTTCGTGGCCGATTCGGCGGTCCAGTCCACGCTTCACCTCGCCTCGTTCACTCAGGAGATCGAGGCCCAGGGGCTCACCCCGAGCACCGTGGTCCTCACCGCGGAACGGACGACGGCGCCACCAGACTCCGCCTCCGCGCTCGGCCTCGCGCGGGGCGCCGAGGCGATCCACGTCCGGCGCCTGCGTCTGGCCGACGGGCGGCCGGTGAGCGTCGACGACGCGTGGTACAACGCGAAGCACGCCGGCGGGCTGCTCGGCATCGACCTCACGGGCTCGATCTATCGCGCCCTCGCCGCTGAGTTCGGCCACCAGATCGACCGGGCCAGGCAGACCGTCCGGGCCGAGGCCGCGCCCTCCGACGTCGCGGTGCTGCTCGGCACGGAGGCCGGCGGGCCCGTGCTGTTCTTCGACCGGACCTCGTTCTCCGGCGATCTCGCGATCGAGCACGCGCGCTCGTGGTACCGCTCGGACCGCTACGCGCTCAGCATGGAAGTGCGGCTCTGATCTAGCGACCGCGCCATTGGCGGCCGAGCACTCGTACCCCTTGACACGGGGCCGCGACACACATCACACTGAACTGGTCATAACCAGACATTACCTGCTCATCCGACAGGTCTCCCAGCCCCCTTCGATTCACGCAAAGGTGCATGCGATGTCTACCTCTGATGCGGCCGTCCTGACCGGCGAGAAGAAGCCGAACGCGGTCTTCGCCACCCTCCAGCGGCTAGGCCGCACCCTCATGCTGCCGATCGCGGTCCTCCCCGCGGCCGGCATCCTCCTGCGCCTCGGCCAGGCCGACCTGCTCGGCGCGATCCCCGGCTTCCAGGCCGGCGCCTCGGTCATCTCCGCCGCGGGCAACGCGGTCTTCACGTGGCTCCCGCTCATCTTCGCCGTCGGCATCGCGATCGGCTGGGCCAAGAAGGCGGACGGCTCCACGGCGCTCGCCGCCGTGGTCGGGTACATGGTCATCGACGGGGTCTTCAAGGCCATGAGCCCCGTGGTCCTCGCGGGCCAGACCGATCCCGCGGGCAAGCCCGCCGTCATCAACTACGGCGTCCTCGCGGGCATCATCGTGGGCCTGCTCTCCGCGGGTCTGTGGCAGCGGTTCTACCGCACCAAGCTCCCGGACTTCCTCGGCTTCTTCTCGGGACGCCGCCTCGTGCCCATCCTGACCTCCGTCACGAGCCTCGTGGTCGGCGTGGCCCTCTCGTTCCTGTACCCGATCTTCAACGCGGCCCTCTCGTGGGTCGGCCAGTCCGTGGCGTCCAACACCGTGATCGGCGGCGGGATCTACGGCTTCGCGAACCGCATGCTCATCCCCGCGGGCCTGCACCACATCCTCAACTCCATGGTCTGGTTCCTCGTCGGCGACTACACGAACGCGTCCGGGACGCTCGTGCGCGGCGACCTCAACCGCTTCTTCGCCGGCGATCCGAGCGCGGGAACGTTCATGACCGGCTTCTTCCCGATCATGATGTTCGGCCTCCCGGCGGCCGCCTTCGCCATCTGGCGGCACGCGAAGCCCTCGCAGAAGAAGATCGTGGGCGGCATCATGCTCTCGACCGCGCTGACCGCGTTCCTCACGGGCATCACGGAGCCGATCGAGTACTCGTTCATGTTCGTCGCGTTCCCGCTCTACGTGATCCACGCCGTGCTGACCGGGACGTCGCTCGCCCTCGTCAATCTGCTCGGGATCCACGACGGCTTCACGTTCTCGGCGGGGCTCATCGACTTCATTCTGAACTTCGGCAAAGCGCAGAACGCGTGGCTGCTCATCCCGATCGGCCTCGCGTATGGAGCGATCTACTACTTCCTGTTCTCGTTCGTCATCAAGCGGTGGAACCTCCGGACGCCCGGACGCGAAGACGACGAGGTCTCGGTCGAGACCGAGCCCGCGAAGTAAGCGCCGGGAACCAGCACATGGAGATCATCGTCCTGCCCGACGCCGACGCCGTGGCCCGCACCGCCGCGGACATCATCCAGGCCCGAGTCGAGAGGGGCCCCGCGGTCCTCGGCCTCGCGACCGGCTCGACCCCCCTCGGCACGTACCGGGAGCTCATCCGCCGCCACCGCGACGAGGGCCTCTCCTTCGCCAACGCCCAGGCGTTCACGCTCGACGAGTACCTCGGGCTCCCCGCAGACCACCCGGAGTCCTACCGCTCGGTGATCCGCCGCGAGTTCACGGACAGCGTCGACTTCCGCGCCGGCGCGGTCCACAGCATCGACGGGCAGGCCGGGGACCCCGAGGAGGAGGCGGTCCGTTACGACGCCGAGATCGCTGCCGCCGGCGGCGTCGACGTCCAGCTGCTCGGGATTGGCACGGACGGGCACGTAGGCTTCAACGAGCCGATGTCCTCCCTCGCCTCCCGCACGCGGATCAAGACGCTGACCGAGCAGACGCGCCGGGACAACGCACGGTTCTTCCCGAGCCTCGAGGACGTCCCGCACCACGTCCTCACGCAGGGGCTCGGGACGATCCGGGAGGCCCGGCACCTGCTGCTCATTGGCCTCGGGGACCCGAAGGCGCGCGCGATCGCGGCCGCGGTCGAGGGCCCGATCGCGGCGAACTGCCCGGCCTCGGCCCTCCAGCTCCACCCGCACACCACGGTGCTCGTGGACACGGCGGCCGCGTCGCGGCTCGAGCACACGGAGTACTACCAGTACACGCACGCGCAGAAGCCGGCCTGGCAGGCTTACTGAGCCACCCGCCGTCGTGCGCCCCA
>NZ_JBKZWT010000261.1:0-5105 GCF_047759905.1 Sinomonas sp. G460-2
GTGGAACACGATCCGCCGCGCCGGGGTCTCCGCGGCGACCCGGGAGACGAGGTCCGCGACCTGCCCGGGGAACGCCTGGCCCAGCGTGTCGCAGATGACGACGTCGTCCGCGCCCTGCGCCCGCGCGTCGTTCGCGATGTCGATGACCCGCTGCGGATCGACCGGCCCGTCGAACGGGCACGTGAAGGAGGTCGCGATGCACAGCTGGATCCGGCCGCCCGCCTCCTTCGCGAGGGCGATCGCGTCCGGCATGGCCGCGAGGCTCGCCTCCGTGCTCCGCCCGATGTTCGCGAGGTTGTGCGCATCCGAGGCGGAGAAGCAGTACTGGACGTTGCGGGCGCCCGCGGCGATGGCCTTCTCGACGTGCCGCGGCGTCGCGACCCAGATCCAGCAGCGCTCGAGCTCCTCCGGCGTGAGGCCCGCGACGACGTCGAGCGTGTTGGCCATGGGCGGGACGAGGTCGGGCCGGGCCATGGAGCCGATCTCGAGCTCGGGCACGCCGAGGCGCAGCAGCTCGCGGGCCAGGCCGATCTTGTAGTCGGTGGAAAGCAGCTTCCCCGTGAGCTGGAGCCCGTCGCGGAGCGTGACGTCCCGCAGGAGGGGGCCGCGGGAGGGTCCCTGGGCGAATTCGTAGGTCACAGAAGCACTCCTTCGGCGGGCGTTCCTTCGGTCTGCGCGATCGTGGCGTCGACCTGCTCCTCGCTCATGCCGAGGACGTCGGCGAGCACCGTGCGCGTGTGCTCCCCCAAGTCGGGTCCGAGGCTGCGGATCGGGAGCGACTGGCCGCCGATCACGGGGACGATGCCCGGGAAGCCGACGTTCTCGAGCACCTCCTCGCCGGTCGAGACCGGGAGGCGCTGGATCATGTTCCGAGCCGCGTACTGCTCGTCGCGGCAGATGTCCGCCGCGGTGTAGATCGGCCCGCTCGGGACCCCAGCCGCGTCGAGGATCCCGAGCGCCTGGGCCTGCGTGTGGCGCGCGGTCCACGCGCCGATGGCCGCGTCGAGCTCCTCGCGGCGCGCCCACCGCGCGTCGTTGTTCGCGAGCTCGGGATCGTCGGCGAGGTCCGGCCGCTCGATGACCCGCATGTAGCGCTGGAAGATCGAGTCGCCGTTGCCGGCGACGACGATGCTCGCCCCATCGCTGCACACATACGCGTTCGACGGCGCGATCCCCTCCATGCGCCCGCCCGTCCGTTCGCGCTTGAGGCCGTACGCCTCGTAGTCCGGGACGAGGGACTCCATCATCGAGAGCATCGCCTCGTTGAGCGCGACGTCGATGACGCGCTCCCCGAGGACGACGGCGGGTTGGCCGGCCCCGCGGCGCGTCTCGCGCTGGTAGAGAGCCATGACCGAGCCGAACGCCGCGTACAGGCCCGCGATCGAGTCGCCGATCGAGACCCCGACGCGAACGGGCGGGCGGTCGGGGTCGCCCACGAGCTCGCGGAAGCCGCCGACGGCCTCGGCGACGGCCGCGAAGCCGGGCCGCGGCGAGAGCGGCCCGGTCTGGCCGAACGCGGAGACGCGCGTGATGATGAGCTCGGGGTTCGCCTCGTTGAGGACGTCAGGGCCCAAGCCCCACTTCTCGAGCGTTCCCGGCCGGAAGTTCTCGAGCAGGATGTCGCTGTGCCGCGCGAGCGCGAGGATGAGCTTGCGGCCGGCCTCGGTCTTGAGGTCGAGGACGATCGACTTCTTGTTGCGGTTGATCGTCCGGTAGAGCATCGACGTCGTGCCGGTCTGGAGGCGCCAGTTCCGCAGCTCATCGCCCGTTCGGGGCCGCTCGACCTTGATGACCTCGGCCCCGAAGTCGGCGAGCAGTCGTCCGGCGGTCGGGGCCGCGATGTAGTTGCCGAGTTCCAGTACGCGGACTCCGGCGAGCGGGGCGATCTCGTGGTCTTCGTGCATGGTGCTCCCTTGCGCAGGCTTTCCTACATTATGAGCAGCAACCCACAAAGTGGGCAAGTCCCATCGATCACCCGCGGCCGGCGACCCGCGAGGTCAGCGCGGGAGCCGACCGCCGATGAGGCGCGTGGCCTGCTCCGCCGCCGCCACGAGCGGATCGATCCACGCCCGGCACTTCTCCGGGGTGACGCGCAGCGACGGCCCGCTGATGCCGAGCGCCCCCATGAGGTCCCCCATCGAGTCGAAGACGGGCGCCGCGAGTCCCGTGGCACCCTCGTCGCGCTCGTCGGACGTCATGGCGTAGCCGTCGCGCCGCGTCTGGTCGACGTCCGCTCGCAGCTTGGCCGGATCGGTGATCGTGTGCTCGGTGAGGCGCTCGAGCGTCGCCGAGAGGGCGGCGGCCGCAGCCTCGGGATTCCACGCCATGATGACGCGCCCCGCGGAGCCCGCATGGAGCGGGAGGATCTTCCCGACGTGCATCTCGCGGCGCAGGCCGTGACGGGTCTCTGCCATGGCGACGCACACGCGGAATCCCTCCTCGAGGCGGAACAGGGTGACCGTCTCCCCCGTCGCGTCGCGAAGCCCCTCGAGCACGGGCTTGACGATCTCGAGCTCGTCGAGACCGCGCGTCGCGGGCGCCGCCCAGTACGCGAACTTGACCCCGATCCGCACGCGGTCGCCCTCTCGGTCGAGGAACTCTTCCGCGACGAGATTCGCGACGAGCCGCTGGACGGTCGAGGTCGGGTAGCCCGTCGCGGCACGGATCTCCGAGAGCGTCAGGGCAGGGCGGGAGAGCGTGAAGGAGTCGAGGATGCCACGGATCTTCCCCAGGACGAGCAGCGGCTTGACGCCACCCGAGAGCTCTCGGGCCCCGTCCCGACGCGCGGGAGGCTCGGTCCCACCCTCCTCGTCGTCCCAGGCTTCCGGGCCGGATGCGGTCACGGCGGACCCCTTTACTGTCGAAGCTGTCCTCTTGCGGAGTCTAGTCGGCCCGCGCAGGAGCCATTCGGGCCGTTCCGGGAAAGGGTCTACCCATCGCGTGTGACGTGGGCTATATTCGTCCATGGCTTCACATCGTGGTTATCTAACCACTCTGTAGGTCGGCGGACATCGGGTCCGGACGGCCTTGGCCGATGGCCAGTCTTCAAAGGAGAAAACCATGGCGTCAGTGCCATCCACTACCGCGCAGGCGGGCAGCGTCGGGTTCGCCCTCGACCGCCTGCCCGTGGGCAGGGTCCATTGGAGGGTCGTCGTCGCCGTCGGCCTCGGACTCTTCTTCGATATGTACGAGGTCTTCCTCTCAGGCACGATGAACGTCGCGCTCGGCAAGGACTTCCATCTCTCCGGGCTCGAGCTCAAGCTCCTGCTCGCCTCGGCGTTCCTCGGGATGTTCCTCGGTGCGGCCACCCTCGGGCGCCTCGCGGACCGCCTCGGGCGGCGCAAGGCGTTCCTCTTCAACCTCGCGTGGTACTCCGTGTGGTCGATCGTGGGGGCCTTCTCCCCGAACGCGTGGTTCCTCGTGTTCGCCCGGTTCATGGCGGGCATCGGCGTCGGCGCCGAATACCCCGTCGCGGACGCGTACCTCTCCGACGTCCTCCCGAAGGACAAGCGCGGCCGCCTCGCCACCTGGGCCTACACGGCGTCGTTCGTCGCCGTCCCGGTGGTGGGCTTCCTGGCCCTGGGGCTCAACGGCACGGCCTTCCTCGGCGTGTCCGGCTGGCGGTGGCTCCTCGCCCTCGGAGGTGTGGGCGCCGTCGTCGTTCTCTTCCTCCGCCGCTCCCTCCCGGAGTCGCCGCGCTGGCTCGAGAGCGCTGGCCGGAAGCAGGAGGCCGTCGCGGCGCTCGAAGTCTTCGCCCAGGGATCCGGCGTGAGTGTCGGCGAGCCTGAGTCGGCGGCGCCTGCCCACGAGGCCCCGGCCGCCGCGGCCCTCGACGCGAAGCGCAGCCTCGCGCGCCTCGCCAAGGCGCCCTACCGGAACCGCCTCGTGATGCTTGTGGTCTTCCACCTGTTCCAGACGTTCGGCTACTACGGCTTCGGAACGCTCGCCGCTACCGTCCTCGTGGCGAGCGGGCACACCGTCACGAACTCGCTCCTCTTCACGGCGCTGTCTTTCCTCGGCTACCCGATCGGCTCGCTCCTGTCCACGCCGCTCATCGCGAAGTTCGAGCGCAAGCACCTGCTCATCGCGTCGATCCTGGCCCTCGGGGCGAGCGGCGTGGCGTTCTCCGTCTCGCAGTCCGACGTTCTCATCGTGGTGTTCGGGTTCCTCACGACGCTCATCAGCAACGTGTTCTCGAACGTCTTCCACATCTACCAGGCCGAGATCTTCCCGACCGCGCTGCGGGCCACGGCCGTCGGCTGGACGTACTCGCTCTCGCGGATCTCGAGCGGTGCCCTGCCGTTCGTCCTGCTCCCCGTGCTGGACGCCTTCGGTGCGCTCTCGATGTTCAGCGTGGTCGCGGTCGCGCTGCTCATCGTTGCGGCCACGGTGGCCGCGATCGGTCCGCTCACCACCCGCAAGAGCCTCGCCGAGATCAACCCAGTCTGAGGCGTCTCAGCCCTTCCTGCCCGCCGCGGCATCGACGCTGGGCGGGGTCCCCTCGCGGGGGCCCCGCCCGGCGTCGTGCGTGCGGATCGCCGCGAGGCCGCACACGGCCATGACGACGACGGCCCCCAGGACCAGCAGGAACGGCGCCGTCCAGCCGCCCGCGGCATCGCGCAGAAAGCCCATGAGGATGGGCCCGGTCGAGGCGAAGCCGTAGCCGACCGACTGGATGAACGCCGTCATGCGCCGGTTCTCGTCGAGGGTGCGGGCGCGCTGGATGACCACCGTGAAGAGGACCGTGAACGTGCCACCCTGGGCTACCCCGCCGAGCACGGCCCACAGGGGCCAGAGATCGGCCGCGACCAGGAGCCCGGCGGGCAGGATCACCCAGCAGACCGCCACGACGAGGAAGAGGGCCTGCGGGCCCCACCCCAGCACGCGGGAGAGCGCGGGAATGAGCAGCGGGCCCACGATCGCGAAGAGCTGGAAGAGGCTCGCCGCGAAGCCGGCCTCGGACGGCGTCATGCCCCGGGTCTGGACGAGGAACGTGGGAAGCCACAGCGTGATCGCGTAGTAGCCCAGATTGTGCAGCGCGAACGCGACCGTGAAGAAGCGCATCATGCGCCGGTTGGCCGGGCTCAGCTTGGCGGCCGGGACGG
>NZ_JBKZWT010000262.1:0-5092 GCF_047759905.1 Sinomonas sp. G460-2
CCCGGCCTCGGCGACGAATTCGGCGCTCAGCAGGGCGAGCGCGAAGTCCGCGCTGAGCGAGCCCACGAAGGAGGCCGAGACGACGGTCGTTCCGGCGACGTCCCGCGCGCCCGCGTCGACGGCGCCCGTCACGGCGAGACCGGGGACGGGAAGCGACGCGGCGAGCCGCTCGGCGGCCGAGGCGTGGAGGGCCAGGTTGCTCACGGGAGGTTCTCCTCGAAGGTGACGATGCGGGCCGCGACGCGCGAACCCTTGCGGACGACCATCGCTTGGGCGAGGTCCTTGCCGCCGACGGCGACGTGGAACGGCTCGTGCTCGGGGTGCGGAAGGAAGACCAGGTCCCCCACCGCGAGGTTGAGGATCTGGCTGGGCGTGACGGCCGCGGGCGAGAGCCGTACCGCGACCTCGACCGGAACGTGCGCGAGCTGGCCCCGGACCAGTCCGGCCGCGTTCGCGCTGCTCGCCATGGGGTTCACGGCGCCGAGCTGCGGAAGAAGCGAATCGGCGGGGATCGCGAGGGTGACGTCCGTCGCGGAGTCCCCGACGTGCACCGAGAAGCCGACGGCGATCATGAGGTCGGTCGTCGCGGCCGCCTGGGCAAACTGCGAGTTGTACTGGATGGAGTCGACGTGGGCCGTGCCCGCGAGCAGGCCGCCGAGGGAGTACGAGAGGACGTCGAGGGCCTCGTCCACGAGCGTCTTGATGAGCGCGTACTCGAGCGGCGTGAACTTGCGCTCGAGGCCGGACTTGTCGCCGTGCCCGCCGAGCATGCGGGCCACCCAGCCGAGCGCCGCCGGCGTGGGGAACTGCAGGACCATCTTCCCGGAGCTGGTCTGGCCGTCCATGACGCACAGCACCATCGACGTGGTGGACGGGAGCGAGGCGACGTAGTCGTCGTAGGACTGCATCACGAGAGATTCGGCGGTCACCGTGGACTTGACCCGGACCTTGGCCGTGAGCTGCGTGCCCCACTGCCGCGCGAACGTCTCGAAGCCAGCCTCGAGGATGCGGCTGTGCTCGCGGGCCAGAGTCGTGGGACGCCGGAAGTCGTACGCCTCGATGATCTTCGGGGCGGGCGCTTCGAGGTCCTGCACTGTCACGCCCCCGACTATCGGCAGGGGCGGGGCTGCGGTTAGGAGCGCCCGCGTTCCTTCCTGCTCACTTTGGATGCGGTCGGCGCCCCTCACCTCGGCGAGCCCCGCGCGGCGCGCCGGGCCCGCCCGGCCAAGGTGGGCACGAGCGCACCTACTTCCCCGCGACGCGGGCCTTGAGCGCCTCCGGGATGAGCGCGCGGACCGCTTCGGGCTGGTCCGAGAGGACCACGACGTCGACGCGCCGGTTCTGCTCGTGTTCCGCGTCCGTCTGGTCGGCGTTCGCAGGGCGCGAGGCCCCGTAGCCGGTGGCCCCGACGCGTGGCCCGGGGAGTTCGTCCCGCTCGACCATGTAGCGGAGCACCTTCGTGGCCCGCTCCGAGGAGAGCTCCCACACCGACGGGTAGCCCGTGATGAGGTTGGCCGCGTGGCCCTCGACCGAGACGTGGAGCGTGGTCGGCACGATGGCCGGGGTGATGGCGTCGAGCACGCGGTCCGCCGTGGGGGTCAGGTCCGACTTGTCCGGCTCGAAGAACGTCTGCGATCCCACGAGCTTGACCGTGAGGCCGCGTTGGTCGATCTGGAACTGGACGTCCTGGCCCAGGCCCTCGGCCGTGAGCTTGCTGTTCATCTGCGCCTCGAGGGCCGTGAGCCGGTCCACCTCCTTGAGCGCGAGGTCGAGGTTCGAGAAGCCTTGCGCGTCCTTGTTGGCCTGGGCCGGCGGGACGACCGTGCCCGTGGCCGTGTCGACCTTGTCCGTGACCGTGGTCCCGAAGCCCGTCGCGAGCGAGTTCCGGAGCTTCTCGAACTTGTTCTGGTCCACGGCGGACATCGCGAAGAGGACCACGAAGAGGCAGAACAGGACCGTGATCATGTCCATGTAGGAGACGGCCCAGCGCTCGTCGACGTGGAACGGCTCAGGCTTCTTGAGCGTCCGACGGCGGCGCGGGCTCACGCTGCGGCCCTCACGTTCTCCTTGGCGTCGGCCCTGCCTTTGCCCTTGAAGTGGTGCGCCGGAACCATCGCCCGCAGCCTGTCCGCGAGAAGCATGGGCTGTGCGCCCTCCTGAACCGCGAGGACGCCCTCCATGACGAGGGTCATGCGTTCGACCTCGAGCTCGGAGAGCCGCGCGATGCGGGACGAGAACGGGAGCCAGATGAAGTTGGCCGAGAGCAGGCCCCACAGCGTGGCCACGAAGGCGCTCGCGATCATGGGGCCGAGCTTCCCCGGGTCCGAGAGGTTCTCGAGCACGTGCGTGAGGGAGACGACCGTGCCGATGATTCCGACCGTTGGGGCGTAGCCGCCGAGCGCGGCGAAGAACTTGGAATTGGCGTGATCGGCGCGCGACTTCGTGCCGATCTCGTCCTCCATCATGACGCGGAGCTCCTCGGCGTCCGTGCCATCGGCCACGTTCTGGAGCGCGCGGGCGAGGAATGGGTCTTTGGCGTCGCCCGCCTCGGATTCGAGCGAGAGCAGGCCCTCTGCTCGGGCCTTCTCGGCGAGCGCGATGATCTTGTCGATGCTCTCCTGCGGCTTCGGGGCCTTGCCCACGAGGGCCCCGGGGACGGCTTTGAACGCCTGGAGCGTGTCCTTGAGCGTGTTGCCCGCGAGGCCCACGGCGAGCGTCGCGCCGAACACGAGGATCATGGGCGGCGGCAGGAGGAGCGCCGAGATGTTCGAGCCTTCCAGCGTCACGATCGCGACGACCGAGCCGAACGCAAGCAGCAGGCCGACGACGACTGAGGGGTCCATGGTGCGTGTTCCTAACGCTGGCCGGGCCGGAGGGGGGTCGCGGGGCCGGTGCCGTCCGCGCCGTCGTCGGGTTCGTCGTCGTCCGCGCCGCCGCCGTCCGCCGGGTTGGGCACGAGGCTGAGCCGCTGCCCCTCCATCAGGGGGAGCCCGCTCGCGGTCGCGAGGACGAGCGCGCGGTAGTCCGCGATGAGCCCGATGACGTGGGCGAGGCTCTCCCGCACCACGTAGGTGGTCCCCTCGACCATGACGAGCGTCGTGTCAGGATTCTCCTGGATGCGCTCGATGAGGTCCGGGTTGACCGCGAAGCGGGACCCGTTGAGGCGGGTGACAACGATCATGGGGCCGTTTCTGGTCGTGCTGGGCGGGGCGCTTTCCCTCCCCTCTATCGGCGGGAGGGGCGGCGCGGTAAGGACGACGACGGCGGGCGCCCACCGCCGTCGTTCGCGCCGCCCGCTCCAGTCCGGCATAAAGTGGGGCCCATGGTGGACGGAACCGAGCACGCCCGGCACGAAAACGTAGACCAACTCCTCTTCGAACTCGCGGAACGGCACCGCGTCGCAACTTCCTTCTACGGGTGGGACGGCGTCGAGCGGGCCGTCTCCCCGAAGACCCTTCGCAAGGTCCTCGCGGCGCTAGGCGTCCGGACCGACACCCCCGAGGCGATCGAGGCCTCGCTCGCGGAGCACGAGCTCGCGCCGTGGAGGCGCTTCCTCCCGCCCGTCGTGGTGCAGCGGGAGGGCTGGGACTACCGGGTCCGCGTCCACGTACCGCACGGGACCGACGTCCGGGTGTGGGTCACGGCGGAGGACGGGAGCCGCCACGAGGTCGCCCAGGAGGAGGACTGGGAACAGCCGCGCGAGGTCGACGGCGTCCTCACCGGCCGCGCGACCTTCGCGCTCCCCCAGGACCTCCCGCTCGGCTGGCACACGCTGCACGCGGACGCCGAGGGCCGCACGGCCGAGTGTCCGCTCGTCGTCACGCCCGTGCGGCTCCACACCATGGAAGGGCTCGTGGACCGGCGGCTGTGGGGCGTCATGGCGCAGCTCTATTCGGTGCGCTCCTCGCGCTCGTGGGGCATCGGGGACTTCGCCGACTTGGCGGACCTCGCGGCGATCGCGGGGTCGGAGGGCGCGGACTTCGTGCTCGTGAACCCGCTGCACGCGGCCGAGCCGGCACCGCCCGTCGAGGACTCGCCGTACCTCCCGACGTCGCGGCGCTTCGTCAACCCGCTCTACATCCGGGTCGAGGAGATCGCCGAGTTCGGCTACCTCGAGCCCGCCGCCAGGGCCCAGATCGAGGACCTCGCCGAGGGCATGCAGCCCGCCAACCACGCGGCCGATCTCCTGGACCGGAACACGAGCTTCGACGCGAAGCTCGCCGCGCTCGGGCTCCTCTTCGAGGTCCCGCGGAGCCCCGCGCGGGAGGCCCAATACCGGCGCTTCTGCGCCGAGCTGGGCCCCGGTCTCGACGACTTCGCACTGTGGTGCGCGCTGCGGGAGGAGGTCCCGCCGTCGTCGTCCGAGTGGTCCGAGCTCACCGCACCGGACGCCCCCGCGGTGACCGCGCGCCGCGCGCGGCTCGCGGGTCGGATCGAGTTCTACCGCTGGCTGCAATGGGTCTGCGACGAACAGCTCGAGAAGGCCCAGCGCGTCGCGGAGCGGGCCGACATGCGGCTCGGCGTAGTGCACGATCTCGCGGTCGGCGTCGAACCCCACGGCGCGGACGTGTGGACCCTGTCCGGCGTCCTGGCCCGCGGCGTCACGGTCGGCGCGCCGCCGGACGTGTTCAACCAGCAGGGCCAGAACTGGAGCCAGCCCCCGTGGCATCCTGGCCACCTCGAGGCCTCGGGGTACGCGGCGTTCCGCGACATGCTGCGGACGGTCCTGCGCCACGCCGGCGGGATCCGCGTGGACCACGTCCTCGGGCTGTTCCGCCTGTGGTGGATCCCCGAGGACGCCGGGCCCGAGGAGGGCACGTACGTGTACTACGACCACGAGGCGCTCGTGGGAATCCTCGCGCTCGAGGCGCAGCGGGCCGGGGCGATCGTCATCGGCGAAGACCTCGGCGTGTTCGAGCCGTGGGTCCGCGACTACCTCTCCGAGCGCGGCATCTTCGGCACCTCGATCCTGTGGTTCGAGCACGACGGCGGCGCTCCCCTTGCGCCCGAGCGGTACCGCGCGCAGTGCCTCACGAGCGTCAACACGCACGACCTTCCGCCCACGGCCGGGTACCTCGCGGGCGAGCACGTG
>NZ_JBKZWT010000263.1:0-5083 GCF_047759905.1 Sinomonas sp. G460-2
ACCACGACGCCCACGGAGCCGACGTGCCACAGGAGCGGCACCGAGGCCGCGGCAGCCCACGAGCCGAGGATCGCGCCCACGACCGTTCCGACGCTGAAGGAGCCGTGCAGGGCGGGCATGATGAAGCGTCCGAGCGCGCGCTCGACCGCGGCACCCTCGACGTTGGACGCCGTGTTCCAGCTCGCCGTCCCGAGCCCGATCGTCGCGAAGCCCACGGCGCACACGGCCGGCTCGCGGAACAGCGTCGCACCCGCGCCCACGAGCACGAGCCCGACACCGAGGAGCGCGGCCCCAGCCTGGATGGTTCGGCGGGAGCCGAGACGGATCACGACGAGACCGGAGGCGGACACCGAGACGAAGGACGCGAGCGTCATGCACAGCAGCAGGAGTCCGATCCCACCGGGCGTGAGGCCGAGGTCCTCGCGCAGCGCGGGAATGCGCGCCACCCAGCTCGAGAACGCGACCCCGCTCGCGGCGTACGCGATGACGACGGCGGCGTGCCACCTCCGCAGCTCCCGCGGGGTGACGGCCGCCCGGGTCGCCTGCCCCGTGGACTTCACGAGGCCCCGCTCAGCCGAGCCGGACCACGGCCTGCGCCTTGGTCAGCACGCGCTGCCCGGCGCTCGTGACCGTGAGGTCGATTCGGGCCGTGCGGGCCTCCGCATTGAGCGCCCCGACCGTTCCGACGACCTCGAGGATCGCGCCCGGTTCGTCCGTGCCGGTCGTGTCCGCGACCGGGACGGGCTTCGTGAAGCGCGTCTGGTAGTCGACGACCGCACCCGGGTCCCCGGCCCAGTCCACGACGAGCTGCACGGCGGCGCCCATCGTGAACATGCCGTGCGCGATCACGCCGGGGAGCTCGACGGCGACCGCGAACTCGTTGTTCCAGTGGATCGGGTTGAAGTCGCCGGACGCGCCCGCGTACTTGACGAGGTCGGAGCGGGTCACGGCGATGTCGCGGCGGCCGATCTCGAGGCCCGCCTCGAGCTGCTCGAACGCGGGCGCTGACACTGCGGCCATTACTGGCCCTCCCCTCGGACCAGGATGGACGACGTGGTGGTGGCGACCCGCTCCCCCGACTCGGACGCGATCTCGGCGCGGGTCGTGATCATGGCGCCGCCCCCCATCGCGCGGACCTGGTCGACATGGAGCTCGGCCGTGAGGCGATCACCGGCCACGATCGGACGGTGGTGGGTGAAGCGCTGCTCGGCGTGGACCACGCGTGAGAAGTCGATGCCGGACTCGGGGTCGGCGATGAGCTGGGCGTCAGCGCGCTGGGCCACGATGATCGCGAACGACGGCGGCGCGACGACGTCCGCGTAGCCGAGCGACTGGGCTGCGTCGACATCGAAATGCGCCGGGTGGCCCGCCTTGACGGCGTGCGCGAACTCACGGATCTTCTCGCGGGCTACGTCGTACACCTCGGCGGGCGGGTAGACGCGACCTTGCAGGTCGGGGTTGATGGCCATGGCCAGTAGCCTATCGGGTGCCGAGCCTAGCGAGCCTTCGGCGGCTTCTGCGCGCGGAGCCGGCGCCGGGCGTCGCGGGTCCGGATGCCGAGCCCCACGAGATGCGTCACGAGGCCCAGTCCGATGATGCCCATCGAGCCATACAGGAGCCACATGACGTGCGCGAGGTTCGCCGTGATGTTGAGGATGAGCCCGACCCCCAAGAGGGCCATGCCCAAGAGCACGACCCTCTTGTAGAGGGGCGAGGCGTTCTCCCAGAAGTCGTTCACGCGGGGATCGGATCAGGCGGGGTTGACGCCGAACGCCGTGGCGAGCTTCATGATCTTCTCGGCGCGGCCCAGACGAGGGAGGTCGGAGCCGTCGCGGATCACGCGGCCGCTGGCCTCGAAGTCGCGCATGAAGTCGGACGCCCACGCGACATCGCTCGGGGTCGGGCTGATGACCTCGTTGATGACCGTGGTCTGGTCGATCGCGAGGCACAGCTTGCCGGTCATGCCCATCATGACCGTGATGGCGCTCTGCTCGCGCAGGATGGGGTGGTTCGTCCCGACGGTCGGGCCGTCGATCGGGCCCGGCAGCGCGCCGACTCGGCTCGCAACGACGAGCTTGGCCCGCGGGTACGCCATGGCCTCGGGCGTCGCGGCCATACCCGTGTCGCGGCGGAAGTCGCCCGAGCCGAACGCGAGGCGGAACGCGCCCTGCGCGCGCGCGATGTTGTTGGCCTCCTCGATGCCCACGGCCGACTCGACGAGCGGGATCACGGGGACCTTGCCGTCCATGCGGTGGAAGCTTTCGGTGACCTGGTCCGCGGACTCGGTCTTCGCGAGCATGACGCCGAGCAGGCCCGGCGTGCCGCGCAGCCCCGCGAGATCGTCGGCCCAGAACGCGCTCGTCGCGTCATTGACGCGCACCCACGCCTCGCCGCCGGCACGCATCCAGCGGATGACGTTCTCGCGCGCCTCGTCCTTGTGCGAGGGGTCCACGGCGTCCTCGATGTCGAGAATCACCGCGTCGGCCCGGGATGAGGCCGCCTCCGTGAAGGTCTCGGCCCGCATCGCGTTCACGAGCAGCCACGAGCGGGCAATCTCGGGGTTCACGGAGCGAGCGGGGCGGGAGGCGTCACCGCGGGTGGGGCGTGAAGAATCGGCGGCGGTCGTTGAGGTCATGGGTCAACGGTATCCCCCGCGGGGGCCGCAGGCACATTCGACGGCGGCGCCCACCCCGGACGACGGCGCGTGGCCGGGGTGGGCGCCAAGGGAACCACTACATGCTCAGGGCGATGCGGCACTTCCAGCCGCCGCACGCCTCGTACCACGTGATGCCGGAGCCCCTTGAAGGCGTTCGAGCCGACGACGTAGTGCGCAGTAAACTTCCTGGTCCCCATTCACCGCTGGAAGCCCGCTCCTCGGCGGCGGCTTCGACAACCTGGGACTCGACATCGGCCATGGCACAGCTCCTGATTCCTCGAGACGGGTCGACGAATCGCTCCCCAGCGCGACGATCCACGTACCAGTGGACTACCGCGCCATTATTATGTCAAGCGATTTGATAAAAACCCTTCTCAGCGTGCCACGCGCACCCACGCGGTCGCCTCGCCGGGCAGCTTGCCGCCCTCGACGTCGGCGCTCGCGAGGAGGATCTCCCCCGCCGGGAGCTCCAGCGGTGCCGTCCCGAAGTTGGCCACGACGTGCCAGCCGCCGGGCCGGACGAAGTGGAGGACGTCGTCGTCGGACGCGTCCTGCCAGCCGAGCGACTCCGAGCCCTGCAGCTCGTGCCGCAGCGCGAGGGCGCGGCGGTAGAACGCGAGGGTCGAACCCGCGTCCGCTTCCTGGACGCTCGCGGCGTAGCCTGCGAACCACGCGGGCTGCGGCAGGTGCGCGCCGTTCGCGCCGAAGCCGAACGAGGAACCCTCAGCAGGAGCGGCCTCCCACGGGAGCGGCACGCGGCAGCCGTCACGGCCCACCTCGACGCCCTTGTTGCGGAAGAACGTGGGGTCCTGCCGGTCGGCGTCCGGGATCTCGCCTACCTCCTGGAGGCCGAGCTCCTCGCCCTGGTACAGGTACGCCGAACCCGGGAGCGCGAGCATGAGGAGCGTCGCGGCCCGCGCGCGCCGGAGCCCGCGCTCGGCGTCCACCTGCGCGGGGTCGCCGCCCTCGAGGAGCCAGTCCTTGCCGTCGGCACCCTTCCCGCCGCGGCCCGAGCCCTTGGGGAGCCCGTAGCGGGTCGCGTGCCGCACCACGTCGTGGTTCGAGAACACCCATGTGGACGAGGCGCCCGTCGCCGCGGCCTCCGCGAGGTTCTTCGCGATGATGCGCCGGAACTGCTCGGCGTCGAAGTCGGCCTCGAGGAGGTCGAAGTTGAACGCCTGCCCCAGGCCCTCGGGCGAGGCGTACATGGCGCGACGGTCCGCATGGACCCACGCCTCCGCAACGGCAGTGCGCGGCGGGTTGTACTCGTTGAAGACCTTGCGCCACTCGGCATAGATGCTGTGGACCTCGTCGCGGTCCCACAGCGGGTGCTCGCCCTCACGGAAGAGGTCCGCGCGGTGCAGGAGGTCGAGGCTCGCGACCTCCGCGTTCAGGTCCTTCTTGAGGCCGTGGGCCACGTCGACGCGGAAGCCGTCCGCGCCGCGGTCGGACCAGAACCGGAGTGTCGTGAGGAAGTCCTCGTGGACCTCGGGGTTGTCCCAGTCGAGGTCCGGCTGCTCCTTCGCGAAGAGGTGGAAGTACCACTGGCCCGGCGCCTGTTCTGGACCAGGTTCGGTGATGCGCTCCCACGCGCCGCCGCCGAAGATCGACGTCCACGCGTTCGGCGGGAGCTCACCGTTCTCGCCGAGCCCGTCGCGGAAGATGTAGCGTCCGCGGGCGGCCGAGCCCTTGGGCGAGGCGAGCGCCTCCTGGAACCAGACGTGCCGGTCCGAGGTGTGGTTCGGGACGATGTCCACGATCACCTTGATGCCGGCCTCGTGGAGGGCGGCGACCATCTCGTCGAAGTCCTCGAGCGTGCCGAGGCGCGGGTCGACGTTGCGGTAGTCGTCCACGTCGTAGCCGCCGTCCGCGAGCGCCGACGGGTAGAACGGGCTCAGCCACACGGCGTCGATGCCGAGCTCTTTGAGATAGGGGACGCGCGAGGTGATGCCCTTGAGGTCCCCGAGGCCGTCGCCGTTCGAGTCGGAGAAGCTGCGCGGATAGATCTGGTAGACGGCGGCCTGGCGCCACCAGTCGGCGTCGTGGGTGGTCGTGGCTGCGGTCTCGGCAGGGGTGGGCACCGGCTCTCCTTGTCGTGGGGGTTGAGGGATCTTCCAAATAATTTAGACTCTAAATATAGGTCCGCAAACCATTATTGGGGCGGCGTGCTGGCTGGGTCAAGACGACGAACCGGCTGGGTCGCGACGCCGGCCCGGGGGTTCGCGAAGCGGGCCCACAGAGTCGAAGGAGGAGGTCACGCGTGAGGCAGGGAACCGATCCAGGGGGCGTGGGCCCGCACGTCGTGCGGTTCGTGACGGCCCGCTCGGTGCTCGCGGAGCTTCGCCGCGGAGGCCCCCTGACGGCCACCGAACTCGTCGAGCTCACGGGCCTCACGCGCGCAACCGTCATCGCGGTGTGCGAGGACCT
>NZ_JBKZWT010000264.1:0-5077 GCF_047759905.1 Sinomonas sp. G460-2
CCCAGGCGCAGTACTTCTGCGACTACGTCCTGCATCAGCTCGAGGACGACCCAGCGTCGCGACAAAGCCCTCGGTCATCTCGTCCGCGAACGCGGCCGGGTCATTGAAAAGGCGGGTCATAGCGAAAGCTCCTAATGGGAGATGCCCTAGTGGGAAGAGACGGTGTCGAGATGGTCGTTGTCCGGCGTCGCGTCCGCGGCGGTGCCTCGGCGGGCGAGCACGACCATGAGGATCGAGGAGAGGACCATGAAGCCGCCGACCACGAACATCGGCACGACGTAGCTCCCCGTCCAATCCTTGAGCGCGCCGGTCACGTAGCCGGCGGCGAAGCCCGCGATGTTGCCCACGGTGTTGATGAGGGCGATTCCGGCTGCGGCCGCCGCTCCCGTGAGGAAGCGCGTCGGGACCGTCCAGAAGTTGGGCAGCGCCGCGAAGATGGCGCAGGCAGTCACCGTGATGACGGCGACCGTGGCCACGGGGTTGTTCGCCGCGAGCGCGAGAGGGATGCTGACGCCGCCCACGAGGGCCGGGACCGCGATGTGCCACGTCCTGACTCCACGCCGGCTTGCGTCGCGGGACCAGAGAAAGAGGACGACGGCGGCCGGCAGGTAGGGGATGGCCGTGATGAGGCCCTGCTGGAAGACGTCAAGCTTCGTGCCGAACTGCGTCTCGAAGCCCTTGATGATCGTCGGGAGGAAGAAGCCGAGGGCGTAGAGACCGTAGATGAAGCCGAAGTAGATGAAGGAGAGGATCCAGACACGCCCGTTGCCGAGGGCCTTCCAGGCGCTCACGTGCTGGGCCGCCGCCGTCGTCTGCGCCTCACGCGCGAGGGCTCCGGTGAGCCACTCCTTCTCATCCGAGGTGAGCCATTTCGCATCGGCGGGCTTGTCGGAGAGATAGAACCAGGCGACGACGCCGACGATGATCGCCGGGATGGCGACGCCGAGGTACATGAAACGCCAGCCCTCGAGGCCGAAGAGGCCGTGCTGCTGCATGAGCGCCCCCGCGAGCGGGGCTCCGATGACCGTGGTGAGGGGCTGGGCCAGGTAGAACAGCGCGAGGATCTTGCTGCGGTGCTTCGCGGGGACCCACAGGCTGAGGAAGAGGATCGCGCCGGGGAAGAAGCCGGCCTCGGCGACGCCGAGCGCGAAGCGGAGGATGTAGAGGCCCTCGGCGTTGGGGACCCACGTGAACAGCGCGGCCACGATGCCCCAGCTCACCATGATGCGGGCCAGCCAGCGGCGGGCGCCGAACTTGTGGAGGGCGAGGTTGCTGGGCACCTCGAGCAGGATGTAGCCGATGAAGAAGACGCCGGACGCGAAGCCGAACTGGGCCGCCGAGAGGGCGATGTCGTGGTTCATCCCGTTGGGCCCAGCGAAGGAGATCGCGGTCCGGTCGAGGTAGTTGATGAAGAACATGAGCGCCACGAAGGGCACGAGGCGGATGGCGACTTTGCGTACTGCCGACCGTTCCGCGGACGGAGTGGTGTCCACATTGACTCCTGGGCTTCTTCTGGGGCGCCACAGTGCTCCCCTCGGCTTTCGACGGTACGCCGTTCGGTCAGAATTGGTCAACCGGTTGACGTTGTGACGCGCAGCACCGATACTGGTGAGCGCAGCGACGCGACTGCCCGACCGAAGGGAAACCACCATTGAGCGGCTACAGCCCCGACTCCCTTCTCGGTGATGTGCTCGACGATCCCGGCGCCCGCCCGTTGATCGAGCGCGCCATGCCGGCCCTCGTGAACTCGCCGCTCATCCTCCAGCTGCGGCATAGCCCGGTGGGCCAACTGATCGGGTTCGGCGCCCGGCAGCTGACCGACGAGGAGATCTCGCGGCTGTGGCGCGACCTCGCGGCGCTGTCCGCGCGGAGCGCTGCCCCTCGCGTCGAACCGCGTCCGATCGTGCCGAGCCTCGACTACGAAGGTCCCGAAGTGGCCCGCGGCTCGCGGCGTGCCGAGTACCCCGCGTCCGCGGAGCGGTGGGCTGTCTTCGAGATCGGGATCCCGGGACCCGACCACGGAAATCCGTTCGTCGACGTCGACCTCCACGCGACGTTCCGGCTCATCGGGCGGGAAAGCGGGGACGGCCAGACGACGTACCGCGTGGGCGGCTTCTACGACGGCGCGGGTCGGTACGTGATCCGCTTCGCGGCGCCGCTCGAGGGGGAGTGGGAGTTCGTGACCGACTCGACCGCGCGGTCGCTCGACGGCCTCCGCGGCTCGTTCTCGGCGAGCGCCCCGGCGCGGGCCGGCAACCGCGGCCCCGTGCGCGTCGCGGACACGTTCCACTTCCGCTACGCCGACGGCACGCGCTACCGTCCGGTCGGCACGACCGCGTATGCGTGGACCAACCAGCCTGCGGAGCTCCAGGAGCGCACCCTCGAGACGTTGGCCACGACAGCGTTCACCAAGATGCGGATGTGCGTGTTCCCCAAGTCGTACCTCTTCAACGCCAACGAGCCCCCGGTCTACCCGTTCGAGCGGGCCGAGGACGGCACCTTCGATACGACCCGGGCCGTTCCGGCGTTCTTCCGCAACCTCGAACGCCGCATCGATCAGCTCGCGGAGCTCGGCATCGAGGCGGACCTCATCCTGTTCCATGCCTACGACCGCTGGGGCTTCTCGGACCTGGGCAAGGCCGGGGACGACCGCTACGTCCGGTACCTCGTGCGCCGCCTCCATGCGTTCCGCAACGTGTGGTGGTCGCTCGCCAACGAGTACGACCTCGTCCGCTCGAAGACCACAGAGGACTGGGAGCGGTTCGCCGCGATCATCGGCGAGGAGGATCCGACCGGCCACCTGACCTCGATCCACAACTGCTTCGGCTTCTACGACTACACGCGCCTGTGGATCACGCACTGCAGCATTCAGCGCACCGACGTCTACCGCACCTCGGAGAACACGACCGCGTGGCGCGAGGAGTTCGGCAAGCCGATCGTGATCGACGAGTGCGCCTACGAGGGCGACATCGACCAGGGCTGGGGCAACATCAGCGGCGAGGAACTCGTGCGGCGGTACTGGGAGGGCGCCGTCCGCGGCGGCTACGTGGGCCACGGCGAGACGTACCTCAACGACCGCGAGGAGTTGTGGTGGTCCAAGGGCGGCGAGCTCGTGGGCGATTCCCCGGCGCGGATCGCGTTCCTCGAGAAGCTCATGGCCGAGGCCCCGGACGGGGTCTTCGACCCGCTCCCGAGCGATTGGGACGTCCCGTGGGGCGGTGCCCCGGGGCATGAGCTCGCCAACTTCGGCTTCGGGCGCCCGCGCTACCGCGACATCATCCGCAAGCCAGGGACGCGGTACGCCGTGGACGTCATCGACACGTGGAACCTGTCCGTCGAGAGGCTCCCCGGGACCTTCGAGGGGACGTTCCGCGTCCCCCTGCCGGGCCGCCAGTACATGGCCATCCGCCTCACCGCCGCGCGCCCTGACCGCGCCGACGACGGCGGGGAGACGGCGGGGAATCGTGAGGAGGGCCGCTAGCCTGTGAGCGTGGAGACCAATGGGAGCGCTGCCCTCGACTTGAACCAGGCCCTCGGCACGATGGAGAGCAGCTCGGTTGCCGCCGAGGTCGCCGAGCGGCTCATGGCCGTCTTCACGAGCGGCCAGATCGTCCCGGGGACCCGTCTCCCGTCCGAGCGCAGCCTCGCGGCGAGCCTCGGCGTGGGGCGTTCGGCCATCCGGGAGGCGCTCGCGGCGCTCGAGCTCCTCGGGATCGTGATCGTCCGCCCGGGCTCCGGGACCTATCTGCGTGGCGGGGCGTCCGAGCTGCTCCCGAGGACCCTCTCGTGGGGGCTCATGCTCGGCGAACCGCGCACGCGCGAGCTCACGGAGCTGCGCAGCGGGCTCGAGATCCAGGCCGCGCAGCTCGCGGCGGAGCGCATCACGGACGAGGCCCTCGAACGGCTGGCCGGCTACGTGGACACTATGAGCCGTTCGACCCGGGACTTCGAGGCGTTCAAGGAAGCGGATTCGGCGTTCCACCGCGAGATCGCCCTCGCCTCGGGAAACTCGGTGCTCGAGGACATCCTCCAGAGCATCCGGTCCCTCCTCCGGATCTGGGTCGAGCGCGGCCTCCGCGACGAGGAGAACGCGGCCGCGGCGGCCCGCGAGCACGCCCAGATCCTCGAGGTGCTCAGGTCCCGGGACCCCGAGGCCGCCCGCCGCGTCATGGAGTCGCACATGGCCACCGCCACCGAGCGGCTCCTCACCGATTTCCACCCGTCAACCGACTAGCCCTCACCCGGCCGCGACCGCGCGGCCGCCGGGCCTGGAACAGGATCATCGTTGACCCACCTTGCCCTGCCCACTCCGACTCGCTTCCTGCACCGCGGCCCGTGGGCGGCCGCGCTCCGCGGTGACGAGCTCGCCGACGTGACCTACGACGGGCGCCCCGTGCTGCGCGGCCTCCGTGCCGTGGTGCGCAATCACAATTGGCTCACGCTCACGCCCGAGGCGGGCCCCGCCGTCGTCCGCGAAGACGGCGACGAGCTCGAGTGCCGCGTCGACGTCGCCTGGGTGGGGTTCGGCGGGGAGTACCGCGGGACGCTCACCGTGCGGATGGACGACGGCGGTGTGGACGTCGCGTTCGAAGGGACCGCGCCGCGGGACTTCTTGAGCAACCGGATCGGGCTCGTCGCGCTGCACCGGCCCGACGACGCGGGGCGCGCGGTGATCGTGGTGCACCCGGATGGGACCGAGACGCACGCGGCGTTCCCTGAAGAGATCAGCCCGCACCAGCCGTTCCGGGACATCGCGACGCTCGGCTGGGAGCGCGACGGGGTGCAGTTTTCCCTCGGCTTCTCCGGCGACGTGTTCGAGACCGAGGACCAGCGCAACTGGACCGACGCGTCGTTCAAGACGTACAGCACGCCGCTGAGCCTCCCGTTCCCCGTGCTCCATCGGGCCGGGAGCCGGGTAAGCCAGTCGGTCCGGCTCGCCGCCGCCGTCCCAATCCGCGTCGGGACCGGCTCGGGGGTTCGCGTGCCCGAGATCGTCTCGTGGCTCGGGGAGAATCCCGTGACCGGCGCGCCGGACGCCACGGGCAGGCCCGCCCGCGGGACCGTGCTGCTCGAGGTC
>NZ_JBKZWT010000265.1:0-5055 GCF_047759905.1 Sinomonas sp. G460-2
ACGCCGTGTTCGACCGCCTCGTCTACGGTCGGATTCGGGCGGTGTTCGGCGGCGCCCTCACCACCGCAGTGTGCGGCGGCGGGCCGCTGAGCCCCCAGCTCGCGCATTTCTTCCGCGGCGTCGGCGTGCCCGTCCTCGAGGGCTACGGGCTCACCGAGACCACGGGGCCGTGCGCGGTCAACACGGCGGACAACGTGCGAGTGGGGAGCGTCGGGCGGCCCGTGCCGGGAACCTCAGTGCGCCTTGCCGACGACGGCGAGATCCTCGTGCGCGGCATCGGAGTCTTTGGGGGCTACCACGGAGCGACGGAGGCCACGGTGCTCGATGCGGATGGCTACTTCGCGACGGGGGACCTCGGCCGGCTCGACGCCGAGGGATTCCTGACGATCACGGGGCGGAAGAAGGACCTCATCGTCACGGCAGGCGGAAAGAACGTGGCACCAGAGCCGCTCGAGGAGATCCTCCGCGAGAGCCCGCTCGTCGAGCACGCGATCGTCGTGGGCGAGGGCCGGCCGTTCGTCTCCGCGCTCATCGTCCTGGACCGGGACGGCCTCGCGATGTGGTGCCGCGATCACGGGCGCGAGCTCGACCTGCGGGCCGCCGCCTCCGACGCCCAGGTGCTCGGGGAGCTCCAGGCCGCGGTCGACGCCGCGAACGCGCTCGTCTCGCGCGCCGAGAGCATTCGCAAGTTCGCCGTCGTCGGCCTCGAGCCGAGCGTCGAATCGGGGCAGCTCACCGCCTCGCTCAAGCTGCGGCGCGCGGTCGTCGTCGCGGACTGCCGCGACGACATCGAGACGATCTACTCCTGATCGTCCGCCGCGAGCTCGGCGTCGGCGGCCTCGGACTTCCGCTTGGTGGGCCAGGCGAAGATGATCGTGAGCGAGCTGACCACGAGCACGAGCACGCCGATCACGATCGCCGAGTCCATCCAGAATTGGGCCGGGAAGAGCCGGATGAGCGTGTCGGAGAGCTGGAACGTCCAGGTCCCGTTCGCGAAGAACAGCCGGTGGAAATCCGTGAAGAACGTCTGCCAGCCCATGATCGCGAAGACCGCGAGGCCGAGAACGAGCACGAACGTGACGATCGCTCCCGCGAACAGTCCCCGGCCGAAGGCACCGCGGCGCTTGCGCAGCACGAAGTACACGACCACGAAGAACGCGAGCAGCACGGCACCGGCCGCGTAGGCGGTGAGGAAGACGAACTTGACGTCCGCCATGTGGCCGACCTCGCCGTCCGTGAAGAGCGGGCTCCCCGACGGGAGCTGGAGGTCGCCGAGGTAGCGGCGTCCGGCGAAGTTGGCCAGATAGTCGAGCGCGTACGAACCGTACGTGAGGCGGTCGTCGACCGAGAATCCGTAGCCGTCGCCGGGGAAGCCCGGGCGGAAGTATTCGAGCCACAGGAACGCGGGCGTCGCGACGGCGCGGACCGCCCCGATGAGCAGCAGGAACGGCAGGAAGATGGCCATGAGCACCTGGAGGACCCGGGGGGCCACGGGCTTCGCCTTCGCGGCCGCCTCGCGCTGCTCCGTCCGGCGGCGGACCTGGTCCTCCGGCGGACGCACTTGGAGCGCGGACGTTGGCGACTGCTCGCGGAGACTCGGGGTGGACGCGGCACTCACGGGCTCAGGGGCACCGTTGGCCGCCTTGGCTTCGTGGGAGGACTCGGGCCCGGAACCGGGCTCCTCCGAGCCGCCCCGCTCCCCGTCCGCGCGGTGTGCCGCTGAGGTCGAAGCCGTGGACGTCCGCATCCACTCGAAGGCGGGCTCGTCGGTGTCTTGGGAGTCGTCCAAATTCACCTCCGGCTTCAGCTCATGCCTGTCTTCCGTCACGTCCATCATCCACCCACGCCTCTGACGGGCCGCCCCAGGGCGAACCCATGTTCGATCTGTCCCTGTGTCCCACGGTAACCGGTCACTCGCCCGAGCGTGGTCAGGAGGCCGGGCTGTGGCCGAAGCGTTATCGGCCTTCGCGGCCCGTGGCGCGCACGATCAGCCGTTCGCGTATTGGGACCACGCGATGTTCCAGTCGCCGAAACCGTCGTCGAAATTGGCGAAGTCGCCCTGCGTATTGATGATCTGCACCACGTCCCCCGTGGTCATGTTGTTGAACACCCACGCGGCGCCGTCGGGACCGAGCCCGATGCAGCCGTGCGAGACGTTGGCGTTGCCGAGGTAGGGAATCGCCGTGTCAGTGGCCTGGTGGATGAACTCGCCGCTCGGGGTGAGGCGCGTCGCATATTCGACGTCGAGCTCGCCGTAGTTGGCGGGATCGCCCGGCTTGAGCCCGATCGTGGCGGCGACGAAGTGCGCCTTGCGCTGCTTCTCCATGAGCACGAGGTAGCCCTTCGCGGAGGGGAACCGCGTATCGCCGAGGGTGGCGGGCCACGTCTGGACCTGCTGGTCGTTGATGTACGCGGTGAACGTATGGTCCTGGGCGTCCGCGACCGCGGTGCGCTTGTCGCCGATGTGCACGGTATTTGTCTTCGAGAAGTTGCCGATCTGGCCGTTCCCGAGGTCCACACCGAACAGGTCCATCTTGACCGTGATGGTGCTGTGCGCCGCCCAGTACTGTTCGGGCCGGTAGCGCACCATCGTGTCGCTGTACCAATGGAACGCACCGGCCTGGCCGGAGCTCGACGTGATGGTGATCGCCTTCTCGACGGCCTTCTTGTTCTTCACGGGCTCGCTGAACGTGAGCTGGATCGGCTGCGCGACGCCCACGTTCATGCCGTCGAGCGGGTACATCGCCGCGTCGGCCTCATTCGCGGTCGAGACGGTCGCGAACGTCGACGTTGCGGTCGAGGTCCGCCCGGCGCCGTCGAGGGTCGTGTAGCTCAACGTGTACGTCGCGTTGAACGAGAGCGGATCGCTCGACGTCCAGACGGAGCGGCCCGCGTTCAGCGTGCCCTGCACGTTCTGGCCCGTCGACGAACGCAGGCTCACGTTGTCAAGCGTGCCGTTGGCCGCGGTGACGGTCACGGGCGCGGAGGGATTGACTTCCTTCGCGCCCGTCACGGGCACGGTCTGCGCCGAAGCGGGGGCGACGACGGGATACGCCGTGCCCGGTTGGGTCCGCACCGCGGTCGCGGCCTCCGAACCGATGGGGGAAGCCTGAAGCGGGCCGACGGCGGCAAACGTCCCGCCGAGGCCGGCGACGGCGAGCACCGCGACGAGGCCGATGACCTTGCCCCGGCGCGTGCCGAGCCATCCGCCAAGCCAGCGGCGGCCCACCTTGCGGCGCCCGTCCTCGGGCCTGTCCCCCATGATTCGCATGGAGACAATGCTAAATCAGTAGCGGTAGTGATCCGGCTTGTACGGGCCCGCCACGTCGAGGTCGAGGTAGTCGGCCTGCTCCTTGGACAGCTCCGTGAGCTCGACGCCGAGCGCGTCGAGGTGCAGCCGCGCGACCTTCTCGTCGAGGATCTTCGGAAGGACGTAGACCTTCTTCTCGTACTCGCGCTCGCCCACGGACTGCTCCCGCTTGGTCCAGAGCTCGATCTGGGCGATCGTCTGGTTCGCGAACGAGTTGCTCATGACGAACGAGGGGTGGCCCGTCGCGTTGCCGAGGTTGAGCAAGCGCCCCTCCGACAGCACGATGATCGAGTGCTCGCCGCGGGCCTCGCCACCGTCGTGCGCCGCCTGCGCCGGGAAGACCCACTCGTGGACCTGCGGCTTGATCGCGACCTTGCGGACGCCCGGCAGCTTCGCGAGGCCCGCCATGTCGATCTCGTTGTCGAAGTGGCCCACGTTGCCCACGATCGCCTTGTCCTTCATCGCGGACATGTGCTCGGCGCGGATGATGTCCTTGCCGCCCGTCGTCGTGATGAAGAGATCGCCCTCGCGCACGACGCTCTCGAGGCGAACCACCTGGTAGCCGTCCATCGCGGCCTGGAGCGCGCAGATGGGGTCGATCTCGGTCACGACGACGCGCGCGCCCTGGCCGCGGAGGGCCTCGGCGGCGCCCTTGCCGACGTCGCCGTAGCCGCAAATCACCGCGACCTTGCCGCCGATGAGGACGTCCGTCGCCCGGTTGATGCCGTCCGGGAGCGAGTGCCGGATGCCGTACTTGTTGTCGAACTTGCTCTTCGTCACGGAGTCGTTGACGTTGATCGCGGGGAACAGGAGCTTGCCCTGCTCGGCGAGCTGATACAGCCGGTGCACGCCCGTAGTCGTCTCCTCGGTGACGCCGTGGATGCGCTCGGCGATCCGGGTCCACTTCAGGGGATCCGCCGCCTGGCCCGCGCGGAGCACATCGAGGATGATCCGGTACTCCTCGGGGTCCTCCTCCGTAGGCTGCGGGACTCCCCCGGCGGCCTCGAACTCAACACCCTTGTGGACGAGGAGCGTCGCGTCGCCGCCGTCGTCGAGGATCATGTTGGGGCCGAGCTCGGGGTCCTCCGCCGCGCCGGGCCACGTGAGGATCTGCTCGGCGGTCCACCAGTACTCCTCGAGGGACTCGCCCTTCCACGCGAACACCGGCACACCCTGCGGGTTCGCCGGCGTTCCCGTCCCGACGACGATCGCGGCCGCGGCCTCGTCCTGCGTCGAGAAGATGTTGCACGAGGCCCAGCGGACCTCGGCGCCGAGCGCCACGAGCGTCTCGATGAGCACGGCCGTCTGCACGGTCATGTGCAGCGAACCGGCGATGCGTGCGCCCTTGAGCGGCTGGGACGCCCCGTACTCCGCACGGAGTGCCATGAGGCCCGGCATCTCGTGCTCGGCGAGGCGAATCTGGTGGCGGCCGGCCTCGTGGAGGGAAATGTCGGCAACGCGGTAGTCGAGGCTCACTTAGGACTCCTGGTGCAGGACCGGCGGAAGCAGCACGGGAATGCCGTCCTCGATCGGGTAACGCGGAACAGTGCCGTCCGGACCCGGGGCGCTCGCCACGAGCTCGTCACCCTCTTGGACCAGGGCGGAGCCGGTCACCGGGCACCGCAGGAGGGCAAGAACGTCGGAGCGCAGCACCGGAGAGCTGAAAGACGGCATGGATCCCAGACTACATGGCACTCCCGCAGAAACCTCCGGCGTCGCCGGGCCCCGGCCCTGCTCGCCTAGAG
>NZ_JBKZWT010000266.1:0-5037 GCF_047759905.1 Sinomonas sp. G460-2
TCCGGCGACGAACAGCGCCCCGCCGGCCTGCCAGGACACGGCAGGGTCTCGCGGCACGAGGCTGCCCGCGGGGACGGCGACCAGCTCGGCATGGCTGGCCCGGGTGTCCACCCAGCCGATCACCTCATCGCCCACGGACCACTCGTCCACCTCGGATCCGACCTCCTCGACGACCCCCGCGAGGTCGCTGCCCTGGCCAGAGGGGAAGGTCGCAGGCCACCGATCGTGGAGGACGCCAGCCCGGATCGCGCTCTCGCCCGGGCTGATACCGGCGGCCCGCACCCGAACGAGCACCTCCCCGGCCGCGGGCTCCGGCCGGGGTACCTCCCTGACCTCGAGCACGTCGAGGTCACCATAGTTGTCGAACTGCACTGCTTGGGGCATGCCGCCCCTCCCTCCTTGAGTTTTTGTTCGCACCATCAAGGAAACCTTCTCGGCGAAGCGTGATCCATGCTGGATTCGCCTGATGACATATGCGATCGTCTCAGGTGTGGACGTATTGACGGATCTCCTGCAGCGTTCGCGCGCGCACGGCGCCGCGTTCTCGCATTCGACGGCGCTCGGCACCTGGGGGGTCAGATTCCCGGTCGGCGCCAAGCTCGCGATCCACGGCATCCTCAGCGGCGAAGCGTTCGCGTGGACCAGCGACGCCAGCCGGTCGCGCCACGTTCTGCCCGGCGACGTCGTGCTGGTCCGCGGGCCGTCCGAGCAGTTCATGGCCCACTCGCCGGGCGCCGACGTGGTCCCCTTCCTTGGCCATCCCTCCGTTGGCCCACCAGGCGGGGCGCAGCGGATGGTGTTCGGAGAGGGGTCTGGGAGCCCGACCACGTTCTTCTGCGGTGCGTACACCTTCGCGGGTGAGCTGTGCGCGGGGCTGCTGGCCGGGCTTCCGGACCTGACCGTGGTGCGCCCGCGGGCCGGCTCGGCCCTCCGCGCGACCCTCGACGTGTTCGCAGGCGAGCTGCTCCACGACGCACCCGGGCAGCAGGCCCTTCTCGACAGCCTGCTCGACGTGATCCTCGTGCAGGCGCTCCGGGAACAGCTCGCCGCCGATGTTCAGGCCGCGCCCGCCTGGTTCCGCGCGATGGACGATCCAGCGGTCGCGTCCGCGCTGCGCGCCGTGCATAGAGACCCCGCCCGGGCCTGGACGGTCGCAGGCCTGGCCGCCGAGGCATCCTTGTCCCGTGCAGCCTTCGCGCGCCGGTTCACCGCGCTGCTCGGCGTCGCACCCCTGACCTACGTCGCCGACTGGAGGATGGCGCTGGCGCGCGAGCAACTGCGCGAGGGCGGCACGAGCCTCGCCGCCATCGCGCGCTCGCTGGGGTATGCGTCCGAATTCTCCTTCGCGGCAGCCTTCAAGCGCCACCACCGCATGCCACCCGGGCGCTGGCGGACCGCGGCGGCCCGCGCGCGAACGGCAAACGGCCCTATCGGCGAGCCTCGAGCCGCTCCTTGAGCCGCCTATGGCTCGCCGGAGCGCCCCGCGCCGCGAGCTGACGAACGGCGGGCACGAGCGCCTTGCCGAAGCCATGGCCCTCAAAATCGAGCTCGAATGTCACCCGGGACCGTGCGCCGTCGTCGAGCGGTTCGATGTCGATGCTCGCGTGAGCCCGAATCGGGCCGTCGACGCCGTGGGCGACGAACCGGCGGGGCGGCTCGACCTCCGTGATCTCCTGGGTCATCGTGCGCTCGTTGGGGCCGATCCGACGGGTGGTCGTGAACCGCGACCCCACCGTCCGGCCGCCCCCGCCCTCGAAATGCACCTCGAGGACGTCGGCCTGCCACTCCGGGAAATGCAGCGGGTCGCTCGCGTACGCGAATACCTCAGCTGGCGGACGGTCGATATCGATGGTGTTCGTGAGTGCTGACATGGCTCCTCCTGCCTCTCCATCGTCCTCCCATCCAACCGACTTCGACCCTGCAGGCGGGAATCCTTCAATGCGACGCGGTGCGCTCACAAGGAACCCCGGGATTGTGCGCGAACGACGACGGCGCGTCCCCCTTAATCGGGGAACGCGCCGTCGTTCGCGGTTGGGCCGAACAATCTGTGCCCCGCGAGCGGAGCCAGCCCCTACGCGAGCCGGGTGAGCCAGCCGTGGAGATCCTCGACGGTTCCCGTCTGGATCCCGAGGAGCTGCTCGCGAATGGCCATCGCCACGGAGTCGGCGCCGAGCGGCGGGGACACGAGCGAGCCGGTCGCGGTCTTGAGCTCGCCGATGGGCGTGATGACGGCGGCGGTGCCGCACGCGAACACCTCGGCGAGCGTGCCGTTCTCGAGCGACTCGCGCCACTCGTCGATCGTGATCTTCCGCTCCTCGACCTTGTGCCCGCGGTCAGACGCGAGCTGTAGGACGGAATCGCGCGTCACGCCGTGGAGGATATTGCCGTTGAGGGCGGGCGTCACCACTCGGCCGTCGGTGAAGACGAAGAAGACGTTCATGCCGCCGAGCTCTTCGACCGCGTTGTCGTTGGTCGGGTCGAGGAACAGGACCTGCTTGCAGCCGTGGGCCTCTGCCTCGATCTGGGCCGCGAGCGACGCCGCGTAGTTGCCGCCGCACTTCGCCTCGCCCGTGCCGCCGTGGCCCGCGCGGGCGTAGTGCTCGGAGAGCCAGATGGAGACGGGCTTGAGCTCGCCGCCGAAGTAGTTGCCGGCGGGCGAGGCGATGACGCGGTACGAGACCTCGCGCGACGGGCGGACACCGAGGAACGCCTCTGTGGCGATCATGAACGGGCGCAGGTAGAGCGCCTCGCCGTCGCCGCCCGGGACCCAGTCCTTGTCCACCGAGACGAGCCGGCGGAGCGACTCGATGAAGACCTCCTGCGGGAGCTCGGGGAGCGCGAGCCGCTGCGCAGAGCGGTTGAACCGGTGTGCGTTGGCCTCGGCGCGGAACGTCCACACCGAACCATCGGCGTGCCGGTACGCCTTGAGGCCCTCGAAGATCTCCTGGCCGTAGTGCAGGACCGCGGCGGCCGGGTCCATCGCGATCGGGCCGTAGGGTTCAATGCGGGCGTCGTGCCAGCCGCCCTTGCCCTCCGTGTCAACGGTCCAGTCGACGACCGCGGTGTGATCGGTGAAGTAGTCGCCGAATCCCGGGTTCGCCAGGATGGCCGCACGCTCCTGCGCACTCTTCGGGTTGTCCGTGAGCCGCTGCGAGAATTCAACGCCCAGGGCGTTCTGAGTCATGGTTCCTCCACATCGTTCCGAGGCGCGCGGCTGCGCCGCCGGCACCTCGGGCTGTCAGTGCCCTCAGCTTACGCCTGTCGCTCAGGCGGGCCGGGCGTTGATTCTGAGCATTAAAAGCTGGGCCAGCCCCGGGGGTTGCGGGACCCTCCGTCAGACGAGCGCGGCGATCGCATCGCCGATCTGCGCCGTGGTGCGCTGCTCCCCGGCCGTGCGGGACTCGACCTCGGCCTTGACCGCGGCCTCGATGCTCGCCGCCGCCGCGGCAAGAACAGGATCTCCCTGGCCTACGTGGTCGAGGAGCAGCGCAGCGGAGAGAATGGCCGCCGTCGGGTCGGCCTTCTGCTGGCCCGCGATGTCCGGCGCCGAGCCATGGACGGGCTCGAACATCGACGGTGCCGTGCGGTCGAGGTTGATGTTCCCCGAGGCGGCGAGGCCGATGCCGCCCGTGACGGCTCCGGCGAGGTCGGTGAGGATGTCACCGAAGAGGTTGTCCGTGACGATCACGTCGAAGCGCGCGGGATCGGTCACGAGGAAGATGGTTGCTGCGTCGACGTGCAGGTAGTCGTGCTCGACCTCGGGGAACTCGGCGGCGACGGCCTCGACCGTGCGCTTCCAGAGGTGCCCCGCGTGGACGAGGACGTTGTGCTTGTGCACGAGCGTGACCTTCTTGCGCGGGCGCTGGGACGCGCGCCGGAACGCGTCGCGGACCACGCGCTCCACGCCGTAGGCCGTGTTGACGGAGACCTCGGTGGCGATCTCGTGCGGGGTGCCGACGCGCAGCGCGCCGCCGTTGCCGACGTACGGGCCCTCGGTTCCCTCGCGGACCACCACGAAGTCGATCTCGCCCGGGGCCGCGAGCGGGCTGCCGACGCCGGAGTACAAGCGCGACGGGCGCAGGTTGACGCAGTGGTCGAGGCTGAAACGGAGCTTGAGGAGCAGCTCGCGTTCGATGAGCCCGGACGGGATGCGCGTGTCGCCAGGGGCCGCGCCGACGGCGCCGAACAGGATCGCGTCGCGACCGCGGAGGTCCTCGAGCACCTCGTCGGGCAGCGTCTCCCCCGTCGCGAGCCAGTGCTGCGCGCCAAGCGTATAGTGCGTTTCCTTGACCTCGACGCCCGTGCCGCCGAGCGCCTTGTGGAGCACCTTGAGGGCCTCTGCGGTCACCTCTGGGCCGATTCCGTCGCCGGGGATCACTGCAAGGTCGAGAGTCTGGGTCATGAACCAACCCTAGCCGCGCCATCCATATGCTGGTCACCCAGTCTCGCCATGCGGACGGCGGCCTGCTTGACCAGCCGCAACCCCGATAACCCCCGCCAATCAGCACCCACGGTCAGACCCTGGCATGATGCCATTCGCCCGCGCGCGGCCTAGGCTCTGACATCATGCGCTCCGCCCACCATCGCCTCTACCGCTGGGCCCAGTCGCACCCCGCGCGCGTCGACGCGCTCGCCGCGGCGACACTGTTCGTGGTGCTAGCCGGTCCGTACGTCGTCATGGGCCTCCGCCTCCGCGAGTTCGTGTTCGCGTCGCTGCTGGTGATCCCGCTCGCGTGGCGCCGCTCCCACCCCGCGGCCTCGGGCGCGATCGTCGCGGCGGTGTCCCTGATCCAGGTCATCGTGAGCAACCAGCCCGTCGCCGCCCAGCCCCTCGCGCTCGTCACGGTGTACTCGCTTGCGGCGTACGGTCCGCGATGGGCGAGCCTCGGCGGGCTCGGCGTCGCCGCCCTCGGCGGGTTCCTCTTCGTGCTGCGCTTCTTCGTCCTGCCCACCATGGCGGGCGCGTATCTCACGGCAAACGGCGGGCTCCGCATCCCCATCCAGCTCATCGGGGCGATCGCGATCGACGCCGCGGTC
>NZ_JBKZWT010000267.1:0-5006 GCF_047759905.1 Sinomonas sp. G460-2
TGCTTTCGCAGGAGGCCCTTGACGCGGAGCAAGCGCCGCAGCCGGGCGGCCATCCTCGCGGCCCGGGCGCTCTGGGGGAGCCTGTCGAGCAGCGTCGTGGCGGCCTCCCGAACACCCTTCGCCTTGTCATCCAGGGCGGTCTCGAGGAGATCCTCGTCGGCGGGACCGAGGTTCGTGGCGAAGACGGCCAGGTGCGCCGCGCGCTCGCGGGCACCGAGCCCTTCCCACGCCGCAGTCAAGAGCTCGCGGGCCGATGCGGGGTCGCGCTGGCGAAGCCGTTCGAGCTGCGCGCTCGCGTCGGCTCCGCCCAGCTCGGCCCACTCTGCGTCGGCCGGGGAGCGTTGATCGCCGGCACGCCCTGAGATGAGGCCCTGGAGCCAGCGGCCCCGGGTCCCGATGGCCGGCTCGAGGTGCTCGGCCACGCTCGGAGCGCCCCCCGCGAGGGTCAGGAGCGCCGGGAGCAGCCCGTGCGGGACTCGCAGTTCGGCGCGTTCGGCGAGAACGAGCCAATCCGTCACGAGACGGAGCTGCAGCTCCCGACCGACGGGGGATTGGGTCAGGAGGAGGTCCAGGAGGCGGGCGGCGTCCCCGGACGCGGGCGGAACGTCGTCGGGCGGGGCGGGATCGCGCACCTTGCCGGGCGCGAGGTGGCCCGCGCGCCTCGTCGCCCGCACGATCACATCGGCCATGGCGGCCTGGTCTAGGAGCGATTCCTCGCTCGAGCGCCCCTCGGGCGGTTGCGCGCCGAGATCCTGGGGCGCAGCGGGAGCCGGGTGTCGCGCGGTGCCGACAAGCGCCGTCGTCCGCAGCTCGGTGAGCCAGCTCACGGGGCGAGCACCGCCCCGTCGACCACGATGGAGAGGGGCCGCACGCTGCCTTCCTCGAGTTCGCCGAACACGTCGACAGGCCAGCCGCCGGTGAGGGCCAGGAGGGCGGTCAGCGAGCCACCGAGGAGAGGCAGGGCGTCGCCGGACGCGTCCCGCAGCCAGCCCTGCCCGCCCGAGCACACCCGGACCGCCGTGAGCAGCACCGGGTGGCGGTCCCGCCAAGGCGAGCGGGCCACGGCGGCCGATTCCGCCTCGAGCGAGCCCGCGATGCTGCCGCCCTCGCCGAGGCCGGTTTCCAGTCCGCGCGCCACGACGGGACTCGTGAACATAGCCCTGCGGGGCGCCGTTCCGGGGTACCTCGCGACCGTCACGTCGAGGAGGGCCCCCGCGAGCTGCGGCACGGCAAGCGATTGGCCTTGACCCGCGAAGTCCAGCACGACCACGAGGCCGCCGTCGGGCCCGCGCAGCCACGTGCGCTGCTGCTGAAGCCGGCCGTCGTCGCTCCGGTGGGCTCCGAGCACGAGCCACGGGCCCGGCAGCGATTCGGCGTCGCGAACGTCGGCCGAGGGTGTGGCCCACCCTAGGGTCGCCCTGAGGTCGGCAAGCTCTGCCTCGCCCAGCTCGTCCCGGCGCGCCCACGCCTTCGTCAGGGCCCACCATCGCCCGGCCCGGAGGAGGAGATGCTCGGCCCAGTCGGCGCGGGCGTGGACGTCCGATCCCATGGTCCGCACCTGCTCGGCCAGGCCGGGGAGCTGGGCGTCCACGAGACGGGCGGCCGTGCCGTCCCACCAGGAATACGGCTGAGTCCGGGCCGCGGCCAGCCCCGCCCGGACGAGGTCGGTGAGCCACCTGGCGAAGTCCGCCATTCCGGCGTCCATGAGCGCGAGCCGATCCGCGAGCCGCTTCGCCTGGGCGGCGGGGTCCGGCGCCTCAGCGGACTGCCCGGGCTCCCGGGCCGCCGATCGACTCGCCCGCTGGGCGGCCCAGTCGTGCGCGAAGTCGGCCGTTGTCGCGGCCTCGGCCGCGTCCCCGCGGGACCAGAGGAGGAGGAGGGCCAACGCGTGCTTGCAGGGGAACTTCCGGCTCGGGCACGAGCAGCGGTACGCCGGCGCCGCGACGTCGATGCTCACCTGATACGGCGACTTGCCGCTGCCTTGGCACTTGCCCCAGACGAGGTCGTCGTTGCTCCCGGTGTCCGACCACGGTCCGGGGTGGGCGAGCTTGCGGGCGGCAGCGAGCGAGCCCTGATCGGGTGCGGCACCCACCACTCTGTCCTCGGTCCACCGCCCCATGATGCTCATTCTGCCCGATGCCCTGTGAGCTGCAAGGGGCGCCTTCCCTGCTCGGCTCCGGTAGCGTGGCCACCATGACGGAGATCCTCATCGACGATCATGGCCGTCCCGAGCCGCCGTACGCGGGGGAAGAGGTCGCGACGCTCCTCGGCTTCCTCGACTACCACCGCGCGACGCTCGAGTGGAAGTGCCGCGGGCTGGGCGACGAACAGCTCAGGGTGACGCTCCCGCCGTCGTCCATGACGCTGGGCGGGATGCTCAAGCACCTCGCATTCGTCGAGGACGCCTGGTGCTCCGAGGTCCTCGCGGGGCAGCAGATGTCCGAACCCTGGGCGGGCGTCGACTGGGAGGCGGACCCCGACTGGGATTGGCACAGCGCAACGAACGACGACGGCGCGAGCCTCCGCGCGCTGTGGGCCGGCCGCGTCGAGCGATCGAAGGAGATTGTCGACGAGTTGCTCGCCGAGGGCGCGCAGGCGGCGCTCGCGACGACGCACGCCAACGGCGAGGGCCGTGAGGCCGTGTCGCTTCGTTGGGTCCTGGTCCATCTCATCGAGGAGTATGCGCGCCACAACGGTCACGCCGACCTGCTCCGCGAGTCGATTGACGGGCAGATCGGGGAGTGACGGAGCCGACGCGCGACCGAAGGAATTCCACCGCGCCCCGGAAGGTTAGCGTGTGACGTGAAAGCATTCGGCTTCCTCTCCTTCGGCCACTACGGCCCGTTCCGCGGCTCGGAGACCCGGACCGCGGCGGACATGATCCTCCAGACCATCGACCTCGCGGTCGGCGCCGACGAGCTCGGCGTCAACGGCGCCTACGTGCGGGTCCACCACTTCGCGAGGCAGCAGGCGTCCCCGATGCCCCTCTTGTCCGCGATGGCCGCCCGCACGAAGCGCATCGAGGTGGGCACTGGCGTGATCGACATGCGCTACGAGAACCCGCTCCAGCTCGCGGAGGAGGCCGCCGCGCTCGACGCGATCGCCGGGAACCGGATCGCCCTCGGCATCAGCCGCGGCTCGCCCGAGCCCGCCCTCCGCGGCTACGAGGCGTTCGGCTACACGGGGTCGGTGGACCCTCGCGGCGCCGACCTTGCGCGGTCCAAGTTCGAGTTCTTCCTCTCGGCGATCGACGGCGTCGGCATCGCCGAGGCCGATCCGCGGCAAGCGCCAGCAGGCACGAGGCTGCACGTCGAGCCGCATTCGCCCGGGCTCCGCGACCGCATCTGGTGGGGGAGCGGAACGCGGGACACGGCCGAGTGGACCGGCGCGCAGGGCCTGAATCTGATGAGCTCGACCCTGCTGACCGAGGACGCCGGCGTGCCGTTCCACGTGCTCCAGCACGAGCAGATCGAGCGGTACCGGGCCGCCTACAAGGCCGCGGGCCATGCGGGCTCGCCGAGGGTGTCGGTGAGCCGGAGCGTCTTCCCGATCGTGACCTCGCGCGACGCGATGTACTTCGGGACCCGCCCGGACGGCGACCAGGTGGGCGTGATCGACGGCTTCCGGTCGACGTTCGGCAAGACGTATGCCGCCGAGCCGGACGAGCTGATCGAGCAGCTGCTCGGCGATTCGGCGGTGACGGCCGCGGACACCGTGATGCTGACCATCCCGAATCAGCTCGGCGTCGAGTACAACCTCCACATCCTTGAGGCGTTCGCCACGCACGTGGCCCCCGCCCTCGGCTGGAAGCCGAACACGGAGGGGCCGGTCGCGGGGGAGTCAGTCGCCTGAGGACGAATCCCTTTAGGACAGTGCCTTCGCCACGACGGCGGCGGTCTCGCGGAGGCGGGGGAGCATGGCCATGAGCTCGGCCTCGGGGGTCAGGAACGTGATGCTCGAGAGGCTGAGTCCCGCGGGCCCGTTGGGTCCGACGTCGAGCGGCAGGGCGATGCAGCGGACGTTCTGCTCGTTCTCCTCGCGGTCCACGGCGTAGCCGAGGCTGCGAATCGTGCCGAGCTCCCCGAGGAACTCGTCGAGGTCGGTGATCGTGGCTGGGGTGCGGGAGGCCATGCCTCGGGCCGTCAGGAGCTCGACAACGCGGGCGTCGGGCAGGGTCGAGAGCATAGCCTTCCCGACGCCGGTCGAGTGTGACGGCATGCGGAGCCCCACGCGCGATCTCATGATGAACGCGTTGGGGGCGCTCGCTTTGTGCGTGTAGAGCGCCTCGCCGTCCGCGAGGGCCGCGACATGGACCGTCTGATTCGTGGCGTCGGCGAGCGCGTGGATGGCACGGTCGACGACGTCGCCCCAGCCCGCGTCGATCCCACCGAGCGCGCGGGCCCGGGGCCCGAGACCGTAGAACCCGCCCTCGCGTTGAACGGCCCACCCCGCCGAGGTGAGGACCCCCAGGATCCGGTGCACGGTCGGCTTCGTCATCCCGGTGCGCTCAGCGAGCTCGCCGAGGCGCTGGGGCTGAGCGGAGGCCGAGAGGGCCTCGAGCATGCTCAAGATCTTGTGGCCCGAGGCCTGCTCGCCCTCAACCATGTTCCTCCGCTCCGTGGATGTGACCCGTGCCCTGGTGCGCCAGCCACGGGTAACCCTTGACCGTCCGCAACCGCGGTCCTAGTCTGGCCGATGGTTCTGGATTTTAGAACACCATTCCGGATACCGGAACGCTCGGGGAGCGAGGTCTACCGGAGACGACGGCGTCTCGTGCAATGCCACGCGACGCCACACATTTCGAAGGGCGAAGATGGATCAGGCCACTATTCGACGGTTGTCCGATGAGGCGACCGACGTCCTGCTGAACAAGAATGGAACGACCTCCAGCCGCCGCGGCGGCTGGATGATGATCGCGACGATCCTGATCGAGGCGTGGGATCTCTATGCGATCTCCTTCGTGCTCGTGTTTATCTCGGCGGAGTACCATCCCACGGCCGTGGAGT
>NZ_JBKZWT010000268.1:0-4981 GCF_047759905.1 Sinomonas sp. G460-2
CGATCTTCCCCTTGATGGTGTCCGCCATCTTGGCCCACTGGGCCGCGGGGTCGCCGCCCTGGCCCTTGATGATGTTCAGCTCCGTGGAACCCCAGTCGGCCCACACGGAGTCCATGGCCGCGATCGCGGGCATCGGCACGCCCTGGGCGCCGATGTCGCCGAACGCCTTCACGATCGGATCGCCCGCGGCCTTCTGGAACGAGGCCTTGAGCGCCGGCGGGCGGCCGCCGGCCTTGAACATCGAGTCCTGCACGTCCTCGGTGGTGAGGTAGTTGACCACGAACTCGTTGGTCGCGAGCGCGTTGGCGCTCTTCGAGCTGATGTAGAAGCCGTTGACGCCAATGAACGGCTGCGCGGCCTTGCTGCCCGTGGTGGGGAGCGGATCGACCGCGATCTTGAGGCCCTTCTTCTGCATGTCCGGCACGTTCCACGGGCCGGTGAGGTAGAACGGGCTCTCGCCGTTGAGGAACTTCTCCTTCGCAATGTCGCCCGTGAGGTTCGAGTTGAGGATCTTCGTGCCGGTGTCGCCCCAGGCCTTGAGCTTGGCGGCAAAGTCGGCGGAGCCGGCGGCGCCGAGTGCGAACTGCTTCGGGTCGTATTCCCCCTTCGAATCCACGCCGAAGACCTGGACGCCCATGGACGTCTGGAGCGGGTACAGGTGGTACGGGTCGCCCTGCTTGGGGTCGAGGCCCACGAGGAACGCGTACTTGGCCTTGCCCGCGGTCACGGCGGCCTGACCCTTGGCCACGACGTCGTCGAGCGTCGCGGACGCGCTGTCGACGAGCGCGGTGTTGCGGATGAGGCCGATGTTCTCGATCGCGTACGGCACGCCGTAGACCGAGCCGCCGAACGTCATGGCGCGGATCGCGGAGTCCTGGAACGAGCCCTTCTTGTCGCCGAGCTCGAGCGGGGAGATGACGCCGTTCTGGACGAACTTGCCCAGCCAGTCGTGCGGGCCGACGATGAGGTCCGGGCCCTTGCCCGTGGGGACCTGCGTGATGAAGTCGTCGCGGACGGCCGCGAAGTCCTTGATGACGAGCTTGACCTCGATGCCGGTGTCCGCCTTGAACTTGTCGGCCACGGCCTTGAGGGCGGGGGCGCGCTCGGCGTCGAGCCACATCGTGATCGTCGAGGCCCCGGCGGCCGCGAGATCCTTCTTGGACGCGGAGGGCGAAGCGGTCGCGCTCGAGCCGGTCTGGGCGGCCCCGCACGCGCTGAGGCCGAGGAGGGCGAGGGCGCCGGCGGCGCCGACGGTGAAGTTGCGGCGGCTGAGCGCCTGATCGGTGAAACGCACCATCGTTGGTGTTCCCTTCTGGTGTTCGCTGTGTGCGTCACGACCGCGGACAGGCGGCGGGGACACCATCGACGTGTCCCAGCTCACAGGTGGAAGCGTTTCCAGATCTTACACAGGTTTGACGGTTTGGCAAAGGGTGATTTGGGGCGGTCCTAGCAGCTGTCGCTGAGGATAAGCCAGCTATCTGAGATTGGACTCTGCAAGCGTTTCCAGATTTGCATGGCTTGTCCTAGGATGGCCGGCATGCTCTCTTCGACTGCAGTCGGCTTCGGGCCGCTCACTGAGGTCCACGCGGCGTCCGCGTCCCGCGAATGGTGGCGCTCCGCCGCCATCTACCAGATCTACCCGCGCTCGTTCCGCGACGCGAACGGCGACGGCGTCGGCGACCTCCCCGGCATCACGGGCGAACTGCACCAGATCGCCGAGCTCGGCGTCGACGCCATCTGGCTGTCGCCCTTCTACGCCTCCCCGCAGCGCGACGCCGGCTACGACGTGAGCGACTACTGCGACGTCGACCCGCTCTTCGGCACGCTCGAGGACTTCGACGCCCTGAGCACCGCCGCGCGCTCGCTGGGCCTGCGCGTCATCGTCGACCTCGTCCCGAACCACTGCTCGTCCGAGCACGCGCTGTTCCAGGCCGCCCTCGCCGCGGGGCCGGGAAGCGCCGAGCGGGACATGTTCCTCTTCCGCAACGGCCGCGGCGAGCACGGCGAGTTTCCGCCCAACAACTGGGAGTCGCACTTCGGCGGGCCCGCGTGGACCCGGGTCACGGAGCCCGACGGGACGCCCGGCCAGTGGTACGCGCACCTCTTCGATTCGACCCAGCCCGACTTCAACTGGGACAACCCCGCGGTCGCCGCCGAGTTCGAGCGGATCCTGCGCTTCTGGCTCGAGCGCGGCGTGGACGGCTTCCGGGTCGACGTGGCCCACTCCCTCGTCAAGGCCGCGGGCCTGCCGGACTGGGGCGGAAGGGCCGACGGCGCCTCCTCCCCCGGCTTCCCGGGTCACCTTGCGCCGATGTTCGGCCAGCCCGGGCTCAAGGGCGTCTACCGCCGGTGGCGCGAGGTGCTCGCCGAGTACGGCGCGGACAAGATCCTGTGCGCCGAGGCCAACGTTGACCCGCTCCCGCGCATGGCCGAGTGGGTTGCCCCGGGCCAGCAGCACCAGGCGTTCAACTTCCGGTACCTCTCGGCGCCGTTCGCCCCGGAGCCTCTGCGCGGCGTCATCGACGAATCACTCTCGGCGTTCGACGCCGTCGGCGCTCCCACCACGTGGGTGCTGTCCAACCACGACGTCGTGCGGCACGCAACGCGACTCGGCCTCACCGAGGGCGATCTTGCCTCCGGCGACGGAATCGGCGCGGGCGGCCCCACGCCGGATGTGACCCTCGGGCGCGCCCGGGCCCGCGCGGCGTCGCTCTTCATGCTCGGCCTGCCGGGCAGCGCCTACCTGTACCAGGGCGAGGAGCTCGGCCTCGTCGACAACCTCGACATCGCCCCGCACGAGCGGCAGGACCCCACGTTCCACCGCACGGGTGGCGAGCGGGTGGGCCGCGACGGTTGCCGGGTGCCGCTCCCGTGGACCTCCTCCGGGCCGGCCTACGGCTTCAGCCCGAGCGGCGCGAGCTGGCTCCCCCAGCCGGGCCTCTGGGCGGAGCTCGCGCGCGACGCCCAGGCCGCCGATCCGGCCTCCCACCTGAGCCTCTACCGCGAGGCGCTCGGGCTCCGCCGCGAGCACGATCTCGGCGCCGGCTCGCTCGCGTGGGCGGACGAGCTGAGCGTGGGCGGCGTCCTCGCGTTCGTCAACGGCACTATTCTGGTGATGCTGAACCTCGGTTGCACTCCCGTCGAGCTGCCACCGGGCGAGGTGCTTGCTTCGAGCGCACCCGTGGGCAACGCCCTCGGTCCGGGCGAGGCCGTCTGGCTCAGGTTCTAGGGGCCGCGCCGTCGAGAACAGGAGAAAGGAGGGCCGCGTTGGGAGTCATCAGCATTCGTGACGTGGCCGAATCCGCCGGCGTCTCGATGGCGACCGTCTCGCGTGCCCTCAGCGGCCGCGGCAACGTGTCGGAACGAAGCCGGCAGCGCGTGCTCGACGCGGCCTCAAAGCTCGGCTTCGTCCCCTCGTACACGGCCTCGAGCCTCGCCTCGGGGAGGACCCGCAACATCGGCGTCATGCTGCCAAGCGTGACCCGCTGGTTCTTCTCGAGCGTGCTCGAGGGCGCATCGAAGGCGCTCCTCGACGCGGGCTACGACCTCACGCTCTACAGCACGGGCGAGCAGCCCGACGATCGCGAAAGCGTGCTCAACGACTTCCTACTGCGCCAGCGCCTCGATGGCGTCATCGCGGTCTCGCTCGAGCTCTCCGCGGCGGAGGTCGAACAGCTCCTTCGAGTCCGGCGTCCCGTCGTCGGGGTGGGTGGCCCAATCGAGGGCGTCGCGACCCTGAGGATCAACGATTTCGAGGTCGCCCGTCACGCCACCGAACACCTCATCGGGCTCGGCCACCGCGACATCGCACATGTGAGTGGCACGGCCGAATTCGAGCGCGACTTCGCCCTGCCCACGAGCCGCCGCGAGGGGTATCTCGCGGCGATGCGGGACGCGGGCCTCGAGGTCCGCCCGTCCTGGCTTGCCGCGACGGACTTCACGATTCCCGGCGCGTACGAGGCGTCGAAGCGACTGCTCGCGGCGCCCGGCGGGCGGCCCACGGCGATCTTCGCCGCCTCGGATGAGATGGCGTTCGGCGCGATCCTCGCCGCCCGCGACCTCGGGCTGCGCGTCCCGGACGATCTTTCGGTCGTCGGGATCGACGGCCACGACCTCGGCCCGCTCTTCGGCCTCACGACGTTCGATCAGAACCCTCGCAGCCAGGGCGCGGCGGCCGTCGGCATGCTCCTGCGGCAGCTCGACGGCGACGGCGACGCGCCGCGAAGCGACATCATCGAGCCAGAGTTCGTGGTGCGGCAGAGCACCGCGACCCCCGGGGCCCCGCGACGGGCCTGAGTGGCTCGACTGCTGGGGGCTGGGACTGGCGACTGCGGCTCGGGGCCACCGGGCCAGGGGCTGACGGGCTACTCGACGGTCTCTACCGTGTCCGCGGGCACGCCGAAGTACGCGGCGTAGCGGCCCAGGATCAGTGGCCATTCGCTGTACTTCTCGTATTGGTCCCGGCCTTCGGGCCCCCGCGCCCAACCGTCATGGGTGAACGTCACGAGCGTGCCCTCCCCCGACTCGGGATCGTCATCGAACTCGACGCGCACCCGGGTGGGCGCGTCCGGGCGCCACGCGAGCGTCCATGAGAATTCCACGAACGACGGCGGTTCCTCAGCCCGCACTTCCCCCCAGACCTGGGATTCCCCGAGCTCAGATTCCTCGCCGATGATCCCGTCCTCGACGTAAGCGTGAGTCGTGGCACCGAATCCCGTGTAGCTGTCCGGCCACCACAGATGGATGTCGCCCACGAATGCGGAAAACGCAATCTCGCGGGGCGCCGGAACGGCCAGCCGGTAGACGCGGGGCGGAAGTGTCGCGTGCCCTTCCTCGGACGGTTCGGGACGCGAGCCATGAGAAAAGAGCGGTTCCACGCAGAGGATCCTACCCTCCCCTGACCCCCAGGGACCCGCAACGGTCCACCAGACCCCGCAACCGTCGGGACGCGACCCCGCAACCGTCCGGACGCGACCCCGCA
>NZ_JBKZWT010000269.1:0-4952 GCF_047759905.1 Sinomonas sp. G460-2
CGGCCGCCCCGACGGCGAGCCCCACGGCGCACGCGACACCGAGGAAGATCACGAGCTCAGCCGCGGCCTCGGGGCTCGCGATCGCGAGGCTGCCCACGGGATCGGTCGAGAACCAGTTGACCAGAAGCATCCCGACGAGTGCCGCGACGATGGCCGGCCAGAGGCCCCCGACTGCGGCGACGGCCACGGCCGCCGCGAGCTGCAGCAGGAGGATCATCACGAGGTTGTGGTAGTCCGCGGCCACGACGGCCATCTGGACCACGAGCGGAAGCGCCACCGCGAGGGCGAGCCCCCACAACGTCCGACGGCGGCCCAGGGCTCCCAGCTCAGCGAGCCCAAGGCGGTGCTCGCGGTCCGGGAAGAGCGGGGCGCGGGGCGGCATGTGACCATGCTGTCACACCGGACGAAGCGTCACGGTTTGGCGTCATAGTTACCGACGAGTCAGCTCTCCCCTATGTAAGCGGCGCTCTGGGTGCACCGCGAACCAGTGGAAGGAAGTGCCATGGCCGGACGAAGCCTCGACGGGCTCTGTGCGGCGCTCGAGCGGGCCCTCGATGCGGGCGACGCCGACGCGCTCTGTGCTCTGTACCTGCCGACGGCGGTGCTCGCCCTCGGCGTCGGGGACGCCCGGCTCGAGTCGACGCCCGAGGCCGCGGCGGCCGACCGCGTGCGCCTTGGCCTCCCCATCGCGCTCTCTGTGCGGAGCATCGACGCGGGCGAGCGGCACGCCGACGTTGTCCTCGACTGGTCCGTCTCCGGCCTGACGACCGACGGCACGCACCTCGACCTCGCGGGCGAGGCCACGCTCGTGTGCACGCTCCTCGGCGGGGACTGGTACGTCGCGTCCGAGGAGCTTCGCTGCCACGAGCGCGCACTCCTGCGCTCGCGCGCCCGCGGGATCTAGCCCCGCGGATTCCAGCCCCGCTGGCTGGCCCGGCTGGTTCTAGCCCCGCTGGCTAGTTCCGGGTCACGGTCCCCATGAGCGAGGCGACAGGCCGCAGGAACAGCGGCCGCGCGAGGAACCAGGCCGCGACGATCACGACGATCGCGGCCGCGAAGAGCCCGAAGCCCCACCAGCCCTCGCCGTCGTTCGAGGCGAACATGTGGTTGAGGTTCCGCAGCGCTCCCGTGGTGAGCACAAGGAAGACGTGCACGACCACGAACGCGACGAAGTAGATTGCGATCGGGAAGTGCATGGCCCGGGCCGCCTCGATCGGGTAGGCCTTGTTGAGCCGCGGAGCCTTCGCGGGCCACGCGTTGGACATCCGCAGGCCCGTGAGGATCGCGAGCGGGGCCGCAATGAACACGGTCACGAAGTACGTGAGCAGCTGGAGCGCGTTGTAGTTCACCCAGCCGTTCTCGAGCGGCCAGTCGAGCGAGGCGTACTGGATCACCACGGACACCGCGTGCGGGAAGACGTCCCAGCCGGTCGGGACGACCCGCTTCCACTCCCCCGTCGAGAACAGCAGGATCCAGTAGATCAGGCCGTTGAGCACCCATACCGCGTCGAGCGTGAGGTGGAACCACAGGTTGAGGCTGATCTTCTTGGGCTGGCCCTTCGTCTTGACGAGGCCCTTGTTGTTGCGCTTCCAGTAGCCCTCGGGCCGGGTGGTGAAGCGCACCTGCAGCCCCGAGCGCACGATGAGCGCAATGAAGAACATGTTGAAGAAGTGCTGCCAGTTCAGCCACCCCGGGATCCCCACGGGCGCGTCCGCGGGGAGCGTCGCGTGGCCGGGGTACGTCGCGATGAAGTGCGAGACCGCCTCGGTGCTGCGGAGCCACCTGGCGAGCAGAACAAGCAGCCCGAGCACGATGATCGCGCCCACGGCGATCGCTACGGGCTTGAACCACGGCGCCTTGGTCCAGGCAGGGGCGGTCGACGGCGACGTCGGCATCGGTTCGAGATCCTCTCTTGGGTGGCGGGGTGGGTTAGATGGCCGCTGCAGCGGGAGCCCTACAGGCGGCGGATCGCCTGGTCCAAGTCTGCAATAAGATCGTCCGCATCCTCGATCCCGACGGAAAGTCGGACGAGGTTGACGGGGACGGCGAGCTCGGTGCCCTTGACCGAGGCGTGAGTCATCTCCGACGGGTAGTTCATGAGCGACTCGATCCCGCCGAGCGATTCCGCGAGCGTGAACAGCTGGGTCGACTCGGCGACCGTGCGGGCCGCGGCCTCGCCGCCCGCGAATTGGACCGAGATCATGCCGCCGAAGCGCCGCATCTGCTTCGCCGCGAGCTCGTGCCCCGGGTGCTCCGGCAGGCCCGGGTAGAGCACGCTCTCGACGCCCGGACGGCCCACGAGCCACTCCGCGATCTTCTGCGCGTTGTCCGAGTGCCGCTCCATGCGCACCCCGAGCGTCTTGAGCCCGCGCGTCGTGAGGAACGCGTCCATGGGCCCGGACACGGCGCCGACGGCGAACTGGACAAAGCCGATCTTCTCCGCGAGCTCGTCGTCGTTGACGACGACGGCGCCCCCGACGACGTCGGAATGCCCGCCGATGTACTTGGTCGTCGAGTGCACGACGATGTCCGCACCCAGGGCGAGCGGATTCTGCAGGTAGGGGGATGCGAAGGTGTTGTCGACGACGAGGAGGGCCCCGCCGTCGTGCGCGATCTCGGCGAGCGCCGCGATGTCGGTGACCTTCATCATCGGGTTGGACGGCGTCTCGACCCACACGAGCCGGGCGCCCTGCGCGACGGCCGCGCGCACGCCGTCGAGCGCCGACATGTCGATGGGCTGGTTCGCGATGCCCCACGGGCCCAGCACGCGGTCGATGAGGCGGTAGGTGCCGCCGTACGCGTCGTTGCCGAGCACGATCCGCTCGCCCGGCGAGCACAGCGCGCGGATGAGCGCGTCCTCGGCCGCGAGCCCCGAGCCGAACGAGAACGCGTGTCGCCCGCCCTCGAGCGCCGCGAGCTGCTCCTGGAGCGCGTCCCGCGTCGGATTGCCGCCGCGGCCGTACTCGTAGCCGGAGCGCAGGCCGCCGATGCCGTCCTGCGCGTACGTCGAGCTGAAGTGCAGCGGCGGGACGACCGCGCCCGTGCGCGGCTCGAATTCCTGGCCCGCGTGGACGGCGCGGGTGTTGAAGCCGTGGTTGGTCTCGCTCACGTGGGGCTCCTTACTTGGTGAAGCTGGTCACTTGTTAGGGCTGGTCACTTGTTGAGGCTGGTCACTTGTTAAGGCTGGCCAGCAGGTCATGGCGGGTGACGATGCCGATGGGCGCTCCGACGAACGTGACCATGAGCGCATCGACCTCGCTGAGCATCTCACGCGCGGTGGACTGGCTCTCGAGCGAGCCGATGACGGGCAGGCGCTCGCCCATGTGCTGCGAGATCTTGTCCGTGAGCTTGGCCTCGCCGCGGAAGAGCTTCGCGGACAGCGTGCGCTCGTCCACCGCCCCGAGCACCTCACCCATGACGACGGGCGGCTCGTTCGAGAGGATCGGGAGGTGGCTCACGCCGTACTCGGTCATGATGTCGATGACGTCGCGCACCGTCTCATTCGGGTGCGTGTGGACGAGGTCCGGGAGCTTGCCGTCCTTGCCGCGCAGCACGTCCCCGACCGTGGCCTCGGACTCGCCGGGCAGGAAGCCGTAGGAGCGCATCCAGTCGTCGTTGAAGATCTTGGCGAGATAGCCGCGCCCGCTGTCCGGGAGGATGACGACGACGACCGCCGACTCGGGCAAGTCTCTCGCCGTGCGCAGGGCCGCGACGACCGCCATGCCCGAGGAACCGCCCACGAGGAGGCCCTCCTCACGCGCGAGGCGGCGGGTCATGGCGAACGAGTCCGCGTCGCTCACCGCGAGGACCTCGTCCGGAACGGCCTTGTCATAGTTCGCGGGCCACATGTCCTCGCCGACGCCCTCGACGAAGTACGGCCGGCCCGTTCCGCCCGAGTAGACCGAGCCCTCGGGGTCCGCGCCGACGATCTTGACCTGGCCGCCCTCGGACTCCGGGCGGCCCTTCGAGACGTCCTTGAGATAGCGGCCCGTGCCGGTGATCGTTCCGCCCGTGCCCGCCCCGATCACCACATGGGTGATCTTGCCGTCCGTGTCGGCCCAGATCTCGGGGCCTGTGGTCTCGTAATGGCTCGCCGGGGCGCCGGGGTTGGAGAACTGGTCCGGCTTGAACGCGCCCGGGATCTCCCGGACCAGCCGGTCAGAAACGCCGTAGTACGACTGCGGCGAGTCCGGCGGGACGGCCGTCGGGGTCACGACGACCTTGGCCCCATACGCCTCGAGCACGGCCCGCTTCTCCTGGCCCACCTTGTCCGGGACCACGAAAATGCACTGATAGCCCTTCTGCTGCCCCACGAGTGCGAGCCCAACTCCTGTGTTGCCGCTCGTGGGCTCCACGATCGTGCCGCCGGGCTGGAGCTGGCCGGAGCGCTCCGCCTCCTCGACCATCTTGAGGGCGATGCGGTCCTTGATGGAGCCACCCGGATTGAGGTACTCGAGCTTGACCAGGATCGTGGCCTTGATGCCCTCGGTCACCTTCTGGAGCTTGACCAGTGGTGTGTGGCCGATGAGCTCGACGACGGAGTTGGCGTAATTCACGCCCCCAACTCTAGCCGTTGGCACTGACACAGCGAGGGCGGAGGGCTAGCTTAGGCGCGCGGGCACGGGGAAGTACGAAGCGACACTCCGCGCGATTGACTTAATCGAACATACTTTCGAAAATGGAGGTATGTCTCTTCCGCTCAGCTCCGCCTCCGCCGCCCCCGCGGCCGGCGAGCTGCGCGAGCTCCAGGAACGCATCCACGTCCTGCAAGGGCGGCGCAACAAGCAGGGTTCGTACCCCGTGCTCCCGTGCTTCGCGCGCCTCCTGCCGGGCGGCCTGCGCGGCGGGGTCGCGTATTCGATCGAGGCGCCCCTCTCCGTGGCCATGGCCCTGCTCGCGGGCCCCTCAGCGAACGGCGAGTGGTGCGGCGCGGCCGGGATTCCGGACTTCGG
>NZ_JBKZWT010000027.1:0-25943 GCF_047759905.1 Sinomonas sp. G460-2
CACCGCGAGCACTGACAAAGGGTCGACGACGCACGTCTGGGATACCTCTGCACCACGGTCTCCGCTAACGTGGAAGCGCACACCGATCCAGGGCCGGGCGAAGGGCCCCGGCCCTCAGACCGACAGGAGCTCCTCCCGTGACACGAATCGGCAGACGCATCCTCGAAGCTGGCTTCGGACATCCCTCCGGGACGCTGGGACGGATCGGCGGCCACCTCATGGCCAGAGGGAACGCCGACACCGAACGGCACCTCGTGGACCTGGCCGGGCTCACGGAAGGCGAGCGTGTCGTGGTCCTCGGCCCCGGACCCGGCGTCGGCCTCTACGCGGCAGGCATGCGGTGCGCGAACGTCATCGGCATCGATCCCTCCGAGCTGATGCGCGAGGCAGCTGCCCGACGGTGCGCTGAGCTGGTCCGCCGAGGGCGGGTCAGCCTCGAAGCAGGCCAGGCCCAGGACACAGGCCAGCCAACGGCATCCGCGGACGCCGTCCTCACTGTGAACACCGTCCATATCTGGCCCAACCTGACAGCCGGATTCACCGAGATCTGCCGCGTCCTGCGTCCCGGCGGTCGGCTGCTGCTCTCAGCCCACCAGAAGTGGCTTCCCGGCGGCGCGCCAGCCCTGGCCAAAGCTCTCGCCAGCACCGGATTCACTGACATCGAGACCTGGACATGGAACCCGCCCGGACGGGGAGCCGGCACCGCAGTCCAGCTCCGCGCGGCCCGCTCAGCCCACTGAACGACGACTCCACGTCGAGGCAGCATACGGAGGATTCTGTTGCCGCGGGCGGTCGCGTGCACGCCCGGGGGCCAGCGCCAAGCGCGGCGCTGATTGTCGGCGGCGCTCGGAAACTGGACGGGTGCGGCGTCCGAAAGGTGAACACTCAACGATTGGAGGGTGATCGCTTTGGAGGACTGGGCGCTGATCCGCAGGCTTGCCGCGGAAGGGGAGCCGAAGGCGAAGATCGCGGCGAGGTTGGGTATCTCGCGGACCGCGGTCATCAGGGCCGTGGCCTGGGCTGGCCGCCGCGGTACGAGCGGTCGGCGAGACCGACGTCGTTCACGCCATTCGAGGCTCGGGTGCGGGAGTTGCTGACCGGGACCCCGGACATGTCGGCAACCGTGCTGGCGGAACGGGTCGGGTGGACGGGGTCGATCCGCTGGTTCCGTGACAACGTGCGCCGGCTGCGTCCGGAGCAGCAGCGGATAGATCCGGCGGACCGGCTGGTCTGGGCGGCCGGAGACGCCGCGCAGTGCGACCTGTGGTTCCCGCCGTGCAGGATCCCGCTCGAGGATGGCTCGAGCAGGCTCCTGCCGGTGTTGGTGATCACCGCCGCGCACTCGAGGTTCATGCTGGCCAGGATGATCCCGACCCGGAAATCGGAGGACTTGCTGCTGGGCTCATTGGAGTTGCTGCAGCAGCTGGGCCGGGTTCCCAGACGGCACCGCGGTTCTCCGGTTAAGAGTTTCTCGCAGGGCTCGTCGCTTCCCAGTAGCCGCAGATATTCCAGGTTTGGACAGGGGCGGCCGAGAGGATCTTACCGATCGTGCGCGCCCCTCGGCGCTCACCCCGCTGAACCTCGTCTTTCATCGCTCAGAGGCTCCGACCGCGGCCGGATGCGGATCCCCGGATGGTCGGGCGCTCGGTTTCGGCTTGCTGGGCCGTGTCGGCTGCTACCTTCCATGCCTGGGCTGCGTGGTGCGCTGGATGCGGTAGACGGCGTCGCGAGGATCAGAACGTCGTGACCGTGCCCCTGGGGGCGTCATCGGGCCAGCGCGCGATCGCGAGTCGGATACGGGGTCTACTGGTGGATTCGGTTTCGGGCACTCGGGCTATTCGACCGCAGAAGTGTCCACGCCAGAGACCCCAGAACTGTCCGGGATGGGTTGACACCCGAGTGTCCGAGATCTCCTGAGACATAACACATTCAGAAGAAGCTTCCCTGGGATGGGAGACGCTTCTGAAGGCACTGGGCGTCGGCGGGCGTGGTCAAGACGCCAGGCCGCGATGACTTTGAGTGCAGCGCTAAGCGCTCAGGTGCGGAATGCTCGTCAGGGGCGCAACCGGAAAGGCGGGTAGGCATCGGTGACGAGAATCCCCGCGTAGGCGACCACGCGCACGTTCCAGCGCATCACGCCCACTACGAAGTCGAACAGTCCGCGCGGGTAGTGGCCCGTGAAGATGATGGCGAACCAGGCTATTACCGCTGCGACCACCGCGCCGACGAAGAGGAAGGCGAGGACGATGTAGTGCGGAATCGCCAAGATCCACTTCACGAGGGGCAGCCATCGGTTGAGGTCAACCCGCGCGTCGGGATACCGAAGGTCGAGACGCACGGCTCGCTCGTCGTCGGTTGCAGGGTAGTGGTCATCCAAGAGCAGGAGGTATGCAGCGAGCCGGTTGACCAGGCGCAGCAACTGGAGGTTCCAGTCGAACCACCACCGGGGGTATTTCTGGCGGAAGAGGATCATCAACAGCGTCGGCAGGAAGAGGAGACCGGTGCCATTGATCACGAGGTCCCGCCCGGTGGATGCGGTGTTCAACGTCGTACTGCCGATGCTGGACACGACGATCGCAAACGGGATCGCGAGGATGATTCGGAACGCGCTGCTCACGCGGTCGAGCTCACGGTCCGGGTAATCCACGGAGAAGCTCACGGGCGGGGCACTCGGTGAAGCTGCTGGCTCGCTGACAGGCACTGCCATCTCCTTCGATCGCCGCCGTGGAACACACACTGCGACTGTGCCCAGTTTGGCCGGAAGCGCTCGGAGATGGCAGTGCCAAAAGCCCCTCTGGACGGCGAAGAGGCGAAGCGGCCTACCTCGGGGGCAGACGACGACCCACAGGCGGCCAACTCCTCGAAGCCTGTTCCAGCAGGCTTCCGAACCAGCTGCTCTTGGGTTCTGAGTGGGTGTGGCCTGAGCACCACTGGCCAGCGGGAACGGCGGCCTTGACGTCGGCGACGTGTTGGCCACATCCGGCCCACGTGGTCTTGCCGCAGGTCTTGCAGCGGATAGGTCGGCACATGGCTGTGCTTGGTCCTCTCGGTGGTCGGTGATCTGTCAGGCAGAAACTTCGCCGGTTTCGAAGGCGTCGGCGAACTCGCAGAAGGCACTGTAGGCACGAGCTCCATAGATGGTCGCAGGTCCACCGTGCATGAGGAACGTGACGCCGATTGCCTCAGCGGCTTCCTGACGCGTGGCGCCCGCCCGGGCTGCGGCCTGGGCATGCGAAGCGATACACCCGTCGCAGCCTTCAGCGACGCCGATCGCCATGGCGATGAGTTCCTTGGTCTTGCGGTCCATCGCGCCGTCCGCAAAAGCCGCCTGCGAAAGGGCGCCGAACCCCTTGTAGACGTCGGGGATCGCTCGGCGCAGTTCACGATGAAGTGGTGACAGGTCTTCGAGGACACGTTTGCCGTGCCCCTGAGACTGCAGTCCTGATTCGTCGGCTGTGGTTGTCATTCCTGTTTCCTCACACCTCGGATTTGGGGGAGTCGTCTCGTTGCGGCCATTCAATAACCCCCTGGGGGGATACGATGAGATTAGCACATCCCCCTAGGGGGTTGTACGATGAGGCGAAAGGGAGGAAAGAGATGGCTGACTTCACACTCACCGCGACCGTTGCGGTACCCCATGACAAGGCACTCGCCCTGGTCCGCGATGCACTCGTTGATGCGGGATTCGGAGTGCTCACCGAGATCGACCTGAGCGCGACTTTCCGCGCGAAACTGGGGGTCGAGATTCCCCCGCAAGTCATACTTGGCGCCTGTCGGCCCCAGCTGGCGCGCGCTGCGCTCCTAGCTGACCCACGGATCGCCGCACTGCTGCCCTGCAACGTCGTCGTCACGAGCGCAGGAGACGATTCGACCACCGTCACCGTTCTCGACCCGGATGTGCTGCACGCGCTCACGGACCATCCCGATCTGGTGAATGTCGTCGCCGACGCGCGGAAGCGAATCAGCCAGATGCTCAACGCCCTGACAGCCACTGACAAGGAGCCAGAGAATGCAACTGGAGCCTGACGAGATGAAGGCGATCATCACAAGGATGAAACGCGCCCACGGCCACCTGGCCACGGTCATCCGCATGATGGAGAACAGCGCCGAATGCGAGGACGTGCTCACCCAACTCGCCGCCGTCAACAAGGCGCTCAGCCGAGCCGGCTATGCGCTCGTGTCGACCGGGCTTCAGCATTGCCTCACCACGGAAGACCCCAGCACCTTGGACGTTAAGCAGCTGGAAAGGCTCTTTCTTTCACTCGCATGATGGCCTTCCCGGACATCGCTGCGCGCGAGGCTGCGCGTCCGCCCGGAGCAGCGCTAAGGTCATCCCATCCTCGTCGCGCCCTCCCCGTTAGTCGGCTTCGCGGGCTAGCTGTGAGGATTCTGGGTCCGCTTGTAGCAGTCCCGCCAGATGAGGCTGTGAATCGGGATGAGCCGCGGGATCGAGCGGAGGCCCGGGATGAAGGGCACAAGCATAAGCACCAGGGTGAAGAACACCATGATCCCGCTGATCACCAGGTCGGCGTTCGAGAGTCCGTTGAACGGCGGGATCTGGTACCAGAATGAGAACAGCCACAGCCATGATTGGCCCGGGTAGTTGCCGGTCTCGTTCATCATTCCCCACTGGCCGCCCGTGAGGTGCTCATCGTCGGCGAGGCCCTTGAAGTACTGGCCGTCACCGAGGAACAGCTCTGTGCGGGTGTGGTCCATCCCGGCAAGTGTCCCGCCGTCGAGCAGGCTGTCCAGGGTGCCCTTCTGCGCTATCGCCAATAACGCGATCAGCACGTCCGCGCGAGACCCGGCCTTTCGTCCCTAGTACGGCCCACAGAGGCGTCTACTTGGCCTTGTCACTGATTCCCAAGCCTACGAACGACGGCACGGTTCATGAGCGCGCCGAGCAAGGACATCATCATGGCAGGATGTGACGTTTTGCGGAAAAGACTACGCGAGGACATTCACGGTCACGGTGGGCGACCAGACGGGCACATTCGACAGATTTGAATGCGCAATCCACCATGGCGCCGGCCTGTGAACACTGTGACTGCCGGGTCGTGGAGCACACCATGGAGACCGACAGGGGAACCTATTGCTGCAGTCATTGCGCACATGAAGCCGGTGCGCAGCAGCGGGAGAGGCCACACGTCAGCGCTGACCTCGTCACGCCGCCCGTCGCGCCCTAGCAGCAATCACGCGGGTGGGGATTCGGCCAGGGGACCGACTGAGGAGGAGGCCCGAGTGATGAAGGAAGCCATCACGGTCTGCCCTCACTGCGGCAAGCCGAACAGGGTTCCTTCGAGCGCCAACGATCGGTATGGGGCAACTGTCACCACGAATTGCCCTGGATCGTCGACGCTGGAGACGCCGACTTCGCTGAAATCATCGAAGGAGCATCCCTTCCTGTGCTCGTCGACTTCTGGGCGGCGTGGTGCGGTCCGTGCCGCATGGTCAGCCCCGCTCTCGACCAATTGGCCCGAGAACCCGCGGGACGAGTGAAGCTTGTCAAAGTCGACATCGATGGTGCTCCCCAGCTTTCCGCGCGTTTCGGGATCCAGGCTGTACCCACCCTGACGGTTGTCGCGGGGGAACCGTTGTCGCGCGTCAAGCTGGGGCGGGGTCGGCGCCCGTTCTCCGCTCATGGCTCGACGGTGCGCTGTCCCGCAGCCGCGCGGTCGGCAAAGGCAACTAAAGGTCGACTTCTATAGGGGTTGACAGAGACAGCTCGCGCCGAACTGCGGTCCGCCCGACTGGGCTCGTTATTCGGGGTGCTGCGGTGGTGCCACCGTTTGACCTGCGGAAACGCTCTTCGTCCCGCGAAGCGGCGCGGTGTGGCCGAGCAGCTCGGCGGCGAGCGCGATTCCGGCATGCTCGTTGATTGCGGTGGCCACCGTCCGCCGGAACTTGCGCGGCGTGACGGGGGCGAGACGGGCCAGATCCAGGACGTGGCGGGGCTGCCGCCGAAGTCTGTTCGTCGTAAGCTGCCCTCGCGAGAGCAGAACAGCAGGGCGTCGGGGTCGATCGTGCCGAGCGCGAGCAGGCGCCGTTTCACGGCGCTGGCCGTGAACGAGGGGACTGCCACGGTTCGACGGGACTTCGCCGTCTTCGGGGTGTTCTGCGGGTCGGTCGGCTCGCCCTGACTCCGTAGCGACGGCTTCGCGAGGCATGGGTCCTAAGCCGGTCGGCCAGGGCAGCGGGCCGGATGCCCCGTCTGACCCCGGGGCCTCCGAGATATACCGGTCAGATGACCGTCATGCCAGGCGATGCGTCAACCATGTGCCCGGGTCCGTTGCTCGAGGGGACGTTCGATTCGCTGTTCGCCAGTGCGTCCTTGAGGCCAAATGATCCCGGGTTCGCCCCCTGATGTCCGAAGGGGTGGGTCGCTTCATGCGCACACTATGACATCGGTACCGGCGGCCTTGAGCCGATTGTCGACGTCCGGGCCAGGAGCCGCATCGGTGATCACGACATCGACGGCAGAGAAGTCGACCAGCCTCACGGCGGCGGACCCGTTGAACTTCTCATGGTCGGCGACGAGGACGACCAGAGAAGCGCTTTCGATCAGCGCCTTCTTGACGGGCCGCTCGATGTCGGTGGTGACGTAGATCCCGGCTGCGTCGATCGCGGCGGCTCCGAGGAAGAGGGTGTCGGCTTTGAGACCTGCGAGGCCTTCGACGGTGCGCGGGCCTACGAGGGCCTGGCTCTCGATGAGGAGCTCTCCCCCGAGCCCGAGCACGCTGGCGTTGGGGAACGAGAGCATGTGCTGGAGAACCGGAATCGAATGGGTGATGACGGTTCCGCGGAAGTCGGCCGAGAGCTCGTTGACCACGGCGAATGCGGTGGTGCCGGCGTCGATCGCGATGACCCCGCGATCTGGGATGTACTCCTGGGCGGCGACGGCGATCTTGTGCTTGGCCTCGGAGAGCCGTCGGGCGCGGCGGGAGAAGTCCGCCGTTCCATGGGCGCTGTGGGGGAGGGAGGCTCCGCCGTGGACGATGTTCACCTCGCCGCGGTTCGAGAGGTTCTTGAGGTCGCGCCGGACTGTCATGTCCGAGACGCCCAGCTGCTGCACGAGTTCGGAGACGGAGACGAACGGCGAGCTGCGCAGCTGCCGCAGGATCTGGTCCTGACGTGCGCGAGCGCTGTCCCGGGAAGACTTCACCCCGGCTTCGGCTGACTCAGGCGCCACATTGCCCCCTCGGGTCTCTCGGCCTACCAGACTATGATATCACTTCAACACCTGTCTGTTGACTTTCCAACATATGGTGTTTAGATTCTTTCATGTGATCGCCGTCATAGACGACGCGAACCGAGAGAGGATCCCCCTTGCTGGTTTTCGTGGGAGTTGCTACCGCAGACGCGATAGCGCTCGTGGACAGATACCCCGACGCGGATGAGCGCATCGTCGCCCAGGACGTCCTCTTCGCGGGGGGAGGTCCGGCGGCTACGGCCGCGGTGGCCGCAGCGAGGCTCGGCATCGACGCCGCGCTCGTGAGCGCGGTGGGAGACGACGACGAGGGCCACCGGATCGTCGAAGGCCTCGCCGCAGAGGGAGTCGACGTCTCAGGCATCCGGCGCATACCGGGAGGCAGATCCGCCCGCAGCGTCGTGGTGATTGACGGGCCCCACAGGACCCGGGCGATCGTCAATCGTCCGGGGCCCGACATCGAGCTCGACACGGATCCCGCGGCTCGCGCCCTCATCGAGGCGTCGGACTGGGTCCACGTCGACCAGCTGGGGTGGGGGCCGGTGCGGCGGTTCGTGAACCGTCTTGCACAATTTCCCCGGCTTTCGGTTGACGCGGGCAATCCCATCCCCGGCTATACCCAGGCGGGGACGGCCCTCTACGCGCCGACCCTTCCCGCTCTGATGGCGCGGTACGGGTCTCACGTCGGCCCGAACGACACCGAGGCGCTGCTGCGACGCGCGCTGGCCGACGGCGCGCAGATCGCGGTCGCGACGGGCGGCGGCGATGGCTCCTGGGGCATCGCCGGCAACGGCACGCTCAGGCATGCGACGCCGCCGCCGGCAGACATTGCGAGCACGCTCGGTGCAGGCGACGTCTTCCATGGCGCTCTGCTCGCGGGGCTCGTGAGGGCCGCACGCGGCGAGTTCGAGGGCCTCGGCGAGGCGCTCGCATACGCGACCACCGTAGCGTCCCTCTCATGCCGCGGCATCGACGGCCGATCCCGCATCCCCGACCACGCCGAGGCGCTCCGGTGCCTCGCTGCTTCGACCGCACCTGCTACCCAAGGAGAAGACCTTGCCCGCTGAGTACCCTGCCCCCACCACCGCCGCAGCCACGCTCGCTGATCTCCAGCGGCCCTCTGGCGCGTTCGCGATGCTCGCGGTGGACCAGCGCGAGGCGCTGCGCAACATGATGGCCGAGCACCAGGACGGCGCCGTCACCGACGAGCACGTGAGGGACTTCAAGCTCCAGGCCGCGCGGATCCTGACCCCGCATGCCTCCGCCGTCCTGATCGACCGCCAGTTCGCGCTGGAGGAGGCCATCGCCCAGAACGTCGTCGCACCCGGCTGCGGCCTCATCGCCGCGGCGGACCACTTCGAACCGGCCTACGGCGAGGTGGTCGGCAAGGTCAGCATCGACCGCGCGCTCGATCCGGCCTCCCTCCGTGCCCGTGGCGCCGTGGCCATGAAGCTCTTGGTCCTCTACCGTCCCGACGGCGGCGCAGAGGAGCGTATCGCGATGACCGAGGAGTTCGTCGAGATCTGCCGGAACGCCGGGCTCGTGAGCATCATCGAGCCGGTTTCACGCAAGCCCCTCGACGGAAGCCAATGGGACTGGAACGCGGGGGTCATGGCGGCCGCAGATGAGCTCGGGAGCCTCGGGGCCGACCTCTACAAGGCCGAGGTGCCGTTCCACGGCCAGGCCGCTGAGTCCGAAGTGCGCGAGGCGTGCCGGCGGTTGAGCCGCACGATCGCCAGCCCGTGGGTCGTCCTCTCCTCGGGCGTGCCGCAGGACGTCTTCCCCCAGGCCGTCGCCTGGGCCTGCGAGGAGGGCGCGTCGGGCTTCCTCGCCGGGCGTGCAGTCTGGGCCTCCTCCCTCGGCAGCTCCGACGTCGCAGAGGACCTGCGCACGAATGCCGTGGGCCGGCTCGAGCGGCTCTGCGGCGTCGTCGACACCCATGTGAAGGCCTGAGGCGATGACCGACGTCGTAATGATCCCCACTGCACGGCCGACCTTCGTCACGGACGTTGCCCTGGAGCGCGCCGTGGCGGCGCGCAAGCTTCTCGAGGAGCTCGGCGCAACGGTCCGCGGGCCGGAAGAACTCGTCATGACCCCCGATGACATCGAGAGCGCCCGCTCCTTCCTCCTCGGCGGCTCTGATCTCGTGGTCAACGTCTGTGCCTCCTTCTCTGACGCCACTCCGGCGCTCGAGCTCTACTCCGGCTTGGACAAGCCTCTGCTGCTGTGGTCCTTCCGTGAGCCCGGACCCGTCGGGGACCGGCTGTGGCTGAACTCGCTGTGCGGGGCCAACCTCTTCGGCCACGCCCTGAGGCGCAACGGCCAGGAGGTCCGGCTCGTCTATGGCGACCCCGACGACGCCAACGTGCGCGCCCGGATCGCGGAGGCTCTCGACGGAACACTGCCCGCGGCGCCCGAGCTGCCCACTGAACAGCATGAAAGGGCCGACGCCAGCGAGGTCGCCGCCGACCTGGAGGCCCTGCGCGGTCGGCGTATCGGGATCCTGGGCGAGGCCCCCGCGGGCTTCACGCCCAGCGACTTCGATCCCGAGCTGCTCCGGTCCCTCTTCGGCCTCGACGTCGATCCCCTGGGTATCGACGACGCCTTCGAGCAGATCCACGGCGTCTCGGAGGACGATCGCAGCCGGGAGTACAACGCCGTCGTGGCCGCACGCCCCACCCTCACGGCATTGGACGGGACCCAGGTCATGGGGCACGCGGCGGTCACCGCGGCACTGCGGGCATGGTCCGAGCGGGCCGATCTCTCGGCCGTGGCCGTGCGCTGCTGGCCCGAGTTCCCGACCCAGCTCGGGGTCTGCCCGTGTTCCTCGCTCTCCAGGCTCGCCGACGAGGGTACGCCAACGGTGTGCGAGCGCGACGTCTACGGGGCCGTGACCATGCTCCTGTGCGAGGCCCTCGGTTCGGGGACCACCTATCTCGTCGACACGGTGGATCTCGACGAGGAGGAGAATCTCGTCCGGCTCTGGCACTGTGGCTCCGCCGCCACGTCCCTGGCCGCCGACCCCGACAACGCCACCCAGTACGTCCACTGCAACCGGAAGATCGGCGTCGCGGGCAACTTCCCGCTCAAGACGGGACCGGTGGTCCTCGCCCGACTCACCGAGGACCTGCCGGGCTCCGAGAACCCGACCGGCCTCCGGCTCCTGATTGCCTCGGGTGTCTCGATCCCGGCCCCGAACCGGTTCCAGGGCAACACCGCCGACGTCCGCATGGATGCGAACGCAGCGGAGATGGTTGCCGGTCTTGTCACCGGCGGCTTTCCGCACCACACCGTCCTCGCCTGGACGGACATCCGCCCCAAGCTCAGAGCCGCCGCGGATCTGCTTGGAATCCCCGTTGTCGAATGGTGAAGAACAAAGGAGTTGCACCGATCATGTCCGACTTCAGCCAGAACGCCCCCCTGAGCCGCCGCCGCATGCTCCAGCTGTTCGCGGTGACCGGCGCCGCCGCATCCCTCGCCGCGTGCGCGGGACCCGGCTCGACCAAGCCAGGGGCCGGCAGCTCTCTCAACACGGCGAACAAAAGTGGAAAAGTCTCCTTCGCGCACTGGCGCGCGGAGGACAAGGACGTCTTCGCCAAGCTGATCGACAAGTTCAAGCAGGCGAACCCCGACATCGACGTCACGCAGGACATCACGACGTCCACTGACTACCAGGCCCAGGCCCTCCAGCGGATTCGCTCCGGCGCCATCGGCGACGTCGCGCCTGCGTTCCGAGGCTCCCAGTTCGAAAGCTTTGTCTCATCGGGGATCTTCACCGACCTCGGCACGAGCGGGCTGACCGACAAGTACACCGCAAACCTCATCACGAGCGGGGCCGAGAACGGCAAGCAGTACGGCTACCCGTACCAGATCGTGCTGCCCATGCCGGTGGTGAACACCGATATCCTCGGCAACGCCGGAATCAGCAGCATCCCGACCGACTGGGATTCCTATCTGGCAATGCTCGAGGCGATCAAGTCCAAGGGGATCACGCCCGTCGCGTTCCCCGGGGCCGACGCGGGCAACGCCGGGCAGCTGTTCAACTCGATGATCATGAACGTCGCGCCCTCCGACGACATGTGCACCAAGATCCAGTCCGGCGAGCTGAAGTGCACGGACGACTGGTTCCTCCAGATGCTCAGGTACTACCGGCAGCTGGCCCCCTACATGCAGCCCAACTCCGCCGGCTCCGCGGTCGAGCCCGCCGAGCAGCTCTTTGCCACGGGCAAGGCAGCCATCCTGGCCACCGGCAGCTACCACGTCGCCGCCGTACGGAAGCTGGGGGCCAAGTTCCCGGTCGACCTGGCCCCGCCGATCACCTCCGCGAAGGGGAAGGCCAGGTACGAGGGCACCTACAACTCCACGTTCATCCTCGGAATCAACTCGGCATCGAAGGTGCAGGGGGCGGCGCTTGCGTGGCTCCAGTTCCTCAGCGACCCCGCCAACGCCACCGCCTACGCGAACGCGACCGCCCAGTTCTCCCCGGTCAAGGGCGTGGAATACACCGACCCAGACCTCAAGGCGCTCAGGCCGTGGCTGGACAAGAAGACCATCCTCGCCCCGCGCTACCAGTTCACAGACCTCGACGTCCAGCATGCGGTGGAGGCGGCAGCGGTGAAGGTCCTCGGCGGCACCGATCCTGCCAAGGCGGCCGACGACGCCCAGAAGGTTGTGGATCAGCATGTCAAGGCCAAGTGACCTCCCCACAAGGCTCCGGATCAGGGCACGCAAGGACCGGTCCGGCGAATCGACTGCCTCGCCGGGGACCGCGGCCGGCCCGCCGGCGTCAGCCCCGGTGAGGAGGCGACGCCGGGCCACGAGGACCCCGCTGGCGATGTTCCTCTTCCCGCTGCCTGCGCTCGTGCTCTTCACGTTCTTCTTCGCTGTCCCGGCCCTGCAGGCCATCCAGTACTCGGTGACCGACTGGGACGGCTACAGCCCCACCTACAGCACGCTCGGGATTGCGAACTTCGCGCGGGCATTCGCCGGCGACGTTCTGTTCAGCAACGCCCTCGGCAACAGCATGAAGTTCATGATCGTGGTGGTGGCGGCGCAGACGCTGCTTTCGCTCCTGCTGGCAGTCTTCCTGGTGAAGAACACGAAGGTGAATGTCTTCCTTCGCGCCCTGTACTTCTTCCCCACGATCCTCTCCTCCGTCTCGGTGGCCTTCGTCTGGAGGTTCATGTACGACCCGAACTTCGGGCTCATCAACCAGAGCCTGCACGCCGTAGGCCTCGGCGGGCTGAGCTCCTCGTTCCTGGGAGATTCATCGACCGCGATCTTCTGGGTGGCCCTGACCCAGACGTGGGCCCACACGGGGCAGATGATCGTGGTCTTCGTCGCCGGACTCCAGGCCATCCCGGCCGAGCTGTACGAGGCCGCCGAGGTCGACGGAGCGAGCAAGTGGGACCAGTTCCGATGGATCACCTGGCCTCTCGTCGCCCCTGCGACGTCGATCGTGGTCGCCTACACGACGATCCAGTCGTTCAAGTCGTTCGACCTGATCCTCGGCCTCGGCGGGAATCCCCCCGGGTCTGGCCTGGATATTCTCTCCACCCGCATCTACACCACGTTCGCGAATTCCCAGTACGGCTACGCAGCCGCGGAGTCGATCCTGTTCATGCTCTTCATCGGCGTGACGACGTTCTTCCTGCGTCGCGTGCTGCGACTCGTCCAGAAAGGCTGAGCGATGGCCGGCAAGCTTTCCAAGGGCGCCATCCTGGCGGTCTATGCGGTCCTGATCCTGGTTCCGCTGCTCGTGGTCCTGTTCGGGACGTTCAAGACGACCCCGGAGCTCTTCGCAAGCCCGTTCGCGCCGCCGAACCGGCTCGACCTCGGCAACTACGGGGAGGTGCTCGGAGGCCAGAACCTCGGCACGGCGTTCCTCAACAGCACGATCGTGACGGCCTGCTCCGTGACGCTGACGCTGTTCATTGCGACCCTCGCGGCCTACGGGATCTCGCGCATTCCCGGATGGAAGGGCTGGCTGATCTTCGGCTTCATCGTCCTGGGCATGTCCGTTCCCGCGCAGGCGAACATGATCCCCCAGTACGTGCTGTTCCAGCAGCTGGGCCTGCTCGACAGCCAAGTCGGGCTGGTCCTCATCAACATCGTGGTGACGCTGCCCGTCGCGGTGTTCATCCTCGGAGGGTTCATGCGGACCCTCCCGTCCGACCTCTTCGAGGCTGCGAAGGTGGACGGCTCGGGACCCTGGCGCACCTACTACGCAGTCGCCGTACCCCTGTCCCTGCCCTCGATCGCAGCCACCGGCATCTTCCTCTTCGTCATGCACTGGAACGACCTGCTCTACCCGCTGCTGTTCATCTCCTCGCCCGAGAAGCGCACGCTGCCTGTGGCCCTGCTGAGCTTCCAGGGCGAGTTCCTGACCAACTACCCCCTGCTGTTCGCGGGAGTCGTCCTCGCCTCGATCCCGATCGTGGTCGCGTACGTCTTCCTCCAGCGATTCTTCGTCGCCGGCATGACCGCCGGCGCCGTGAAAGGCTAATCCGCCATGTCCCATCGCACGGGCTCCTCGGACACCGTGATCCTGCGACACGTCAAGACTGGTTCCAGCGACGGCGGGCAGCTCGACCTGTCGGTGACAGCGCTGCCGGCCGTCCAGCTGGACCCCATGCCCGGCTGGCTCACCGGCGAGACGCTCAAGGAGCAGGGGGTCGAGGTCAGCATGCCGAACCTGCCCTCCTCGATTCGGCTCCCACGCCTCTCCCCCAGCCCGTGGCGGCTCAGGGTGGTAGCCCACGGGCCGCGCACCGCGCGCATCGTGCTCGCGCCGGAAGGCCACCGCGTCTTCACCCAACCCCCCACCTGGCTGGGGATCGTCGCCGAGGGCGCATCGACGCCGTCGTCCGTCAGCGAAGGCGACCGCGAGTTCAGGCTCGACGGAGACGAATTCTCGGTGAGCGTCGATCGGTCGCCGTTCACCCTGAAGATCACGGACCGCGAAGGCCGCACCGTCCTGCGCACCGCCGAGCGGCTCCGTCAGGTTGCCGGGTTCCCGATGGCGCCACCTGCGCTGCTCGAAGCGGGAAGAGCGACCCTCAACCTCGAGCTCGCGGCCTCCGAGGACATCCTCGGCTTCGGCGAGCAGTTCGGTCGGCTCGTGAAGAACGGCCAGAAACTGCACCTGCGATCCGAGGACGCGCTGGGCACGGGAACCGGCATGGCCTACAAGCCCGTCCCGGTCTGGCACTCCACCGCCGGCTACGCGGGCTTCCTCAACACCGGCGCCGCCGTCACGGCCGACGTCGGCCATCACCGCCCCAGCGTGCTCTCCTTGTCCCTTGACGACGACGCGCTCGACCTGTTCGTCTTCGTGAGCCCCGACCCTGCCCAGCGCCTGGCTGACTACACAGCCCTCACCGGCCCGTCACGGGTCCCTCCACCGTGGGCCTTCGGCTACTGGATGGGGCGGTGCCGCTACCACAGCAGCACCGAGATGCTCGACGTCGCCCGAACCATGAACGCCCACGCCATCCCGTGTGACGTCCTGCACCTTGACCCCGACTGGCTCGTCGTCGACCGGCTCAACACGGACTTCATCTGGAACGAGCAGCGGTTCGGCCGGCGGAAGGACTTCGTCGCTCGTCTGGCCGCCGAGGGCAAGCGGCTCTCGGTCTGGGAGCTTCCCTACGTCGACCCTGCCTCGCCAATCTACGCGGACCTTGAGGAGCGCGGATTCTTCGTCAAGAAGGACGACGGCGCAACGGCCCACCTGGGTGGCACCCCGACCCCGGACGGACGACCCAGGGCCCTCATCGACTTCTCGAATCCCGAGGCCCGTGCCTGGTGGAAGGAGCAGCACCGAGCGTTCCTCGACGACGGGGTCGCGGTCTTCAAGACCGACTTCGGCGAGGGGTTCCCTGCGGAGGGAGTCCTCGCGGAGGACACTCCCCCAACCCATCACCACAACCTCTATCCGCTCCGCTACAACAGCGCGACGAGTGAAGCGATCGCCGAGATCACCGGGCGCGCCCCGCTCGTGTGGGGGCGCTCCGGCTGGGCCGGGTCGCACCGCTACCCCGGCCAATGGGGTGGCGACGCGGAATCCACGGTCGCGGGAATGCAGGCCACGCTTCGCGGCGGCCTCTCGTACGGCATGGGCGCACCCGGTTTCTGGAGCCACGACATCGGCGGATTCTTCGGCCCGGAGCTCACCGATGGCCTCTACGTCAGGTGGACCCAGTTCGGTGCCTTCTCGCCCCTCATGCGCGCTCACGGGCTCAGGCCGCGGGAACCGTGGGCCTTCGGACCCGAGGCCCTCAAGATCGCGAGGATGTGGATCCGCCGCCGCTACGAGCTGCTTCCCTACCTGTGGCAGTCAGCGGTGGAATCGGTCCGCGAGGGCCTTCCCATGATGCGACCGCTCCACCTGGCCTTCCCGGACGATCCGGTGGCGGTGGGCATCGACTCCGAGTTCATGCTCGGCCGCGACCTTCTGGTCGTCCCGGTCTTCGACGATTCCTCGGGGCCCGCGACGCGGACGTTCTACGTTCCGGCCGGAGAGTGGACCGATTTCTTCACCGGGGCCCGCTACACGAGCGGCCACCACACCCGTACTTTCCCGCTCGACACTATGCCGGTCCTGGTCCGTGAAGGCGCCGCGATCCCCACCGTCCGGGTCCCGGAGACCGCTCGGAACACCGACGAGATCCTGGACCAGCCGTGGGTCGTGCACCGCTTCGGCCGTCGCGACGAGCCGCTGCCGCCGTTCCTGGGCTTCGACGGCGTTATCGCCAACGCCGGGACGATCGAGATCGTCGACCATGACGCCTGAACAGTTCGCCGGGCGGGTCCAGAAAGTCCGTGGGGTCGCGGCCCGGAGCGGGCTCGAGCGCATCGTCCTGAGCGCGCCAGCCTCCCTCTCGTGGCTCTTCTCCGCCCGCTCGCACGTGCCAATGACCCTGGACGCCGCGTGCTGCGACGTCGTCATCGACGCCGGGGAAGCCAAGCCCACCGTCATCGCGAACGCCATCGAGGTCCCTCGCCTCCGGGATACCGAGTTCGCGGGCCTCGACTTGGACTGGCTCGAGCTGCCCTGGAGCACAGACAGGAGGGCCGCCGCGGCAGGGTTCGCCGACGCAGGAAGCGACAGTGGCCTGCCCGGATCGACGAACGTCGCCGCGGATATCGTGGCGCTCCGGCGGGTCCTCGACGACGGCCATATCCGTATCCTCACCGACGTCTGCCGCGACACCGCCGCCGCCCTCACTGCTGCGGCGCCGCGCCTCCACCCGGGAATGACCGAATACCAGGCCGCGGCGGTCATGGTCGAGGAACTCATGGAATGCGAGCTCGACCCCGTCTGCGTCTTCGTCGGCGCGGACGGCCGCGGCGAACGGCACCGGCACCCGCTCCCGACCAGCGCGCGGGCCGAAGACAGCCTCATGCTCGTCTGCTGCGGCCGCAGGCAGGGTCTCATCGCAAGCGCCACCCGATTCGTCTTCTTCAACCAGCCCGCACCCGTGGCACTCGACGCCTACCTGCGGCTTCTCGTCGTCGAGAGCGCATACCTCGACGCGAGCCTCCCCGGAACGCCGATTGGGAAGGCCTTCGACGCCGGCGCCGCGGAATACGCCAGACAGGGCTTCGACCCCGACGAATACACACGGCACCACCAAGGCGGATTCAGCGGCTTCACGCCCCGCGACTACCCGGCCCACTCGGCAAGCACGGAACTGCTCGTCGAGAACTCGGTCGTCGCCTGGAACCCGAGCGCCGCCGCCTGGAAAGTCGAGGACACGAGCCTCGTCACCGCGACGGGACCGCTCCCGCTCGTGGACGACGGCGTCTGGCCCACCATCACCGCCGGATCGCGGCGGCGGCCCGCTCCCCTTGTCTTGTCCTGACCTCACTCACGAAAGGCTCCCCGCAATGACGGAAGAAACCACCCTCATCAACGGCCAGTGGCGCAAGCTCGCCAGCCGCAAGGACGTCCACAACCCCGCCACCGGCCAGACCGTCGGCACGGCCTGCTGGGGTGACGCCGCGCTGGCGACCGAGGCCGCGGACGCGGCAGCGGGGGCGTTCACAGGCTGGTCGAAGACCCCGGCGCGGAAGCGCGCCGACATCCTCCTCCGAGCGGCCGAGCTGCTCCTCGAGCGGCGCGAGAGCATCGCGGCCACCCTCGCGGCAGAGGCGGGCAAGCGGCTCCCCGAGGCGATCGGCGAGATCAGCTTCTCCATCGAATACTTCAAGTGGTTCGCCGAGGAGGCACGCCGCCCCCTCGGGAACGTCATCCCCAGCGAGGACCCCGCGCGCCGCCACCTGAGCACCCGGTCCGCAACGGGCGTCGTCGTCAGCCTGACCTCGTGGAACTTCCCCTGCTCGCTTCAGGCCCGCAAACTCGCCCCCGCACTCGCGGCCGGGTGCACCGTCGTCGCCCGCGTCTCGGAGCGCGCCCCGCTCGCCGCAACCGAGCTCGTACGTGCCATCAACGACGCAGGCCTCCCGCCCGGCGTCCTCAACCTCGTCCACGGCCCCGCCAGGGAGATCACAGACGCTCTCCTGGCCCACCCCTCCGTCCGCGTCGTGACGTTCACCGGCTCGACCGCCGTGGGCCGGCAGATCATGGCCACGGCCGCGAAGCGCGTGGTCCGCCCCCTGCTCGAGCTCGGCGGGAACGCCCCGTTCATTGTCTTCGACGACGCAGACCTGGACGCCGCCGTCGACGCCGCGGTCCTGGCCAAGACCCGGAATACCGGGCAGTCCTGCGTAGCCGCCAACCGGTTCTTCGTCCAGGACGGTGTCTTCGAGGAGTTCGTGACCCGGCTCGCCGGCAGGCTCGACGCGCTCTCGATCGGCGACGGCTCGGCCGAACCCGTGCCCGACCTGGGGCCGATGATCAACCAGGACAGCGTTGCCTCCGTGCAACGCATGGTCGACGAGGCGCTCGAGCTCGGCGCCAAGGAACGCACCTCGTGGCGCCAAGTGCCCGCGGGGGGATCGTTCCTGCGCCCCATGCTGCTGACCGACGTCCCCGAGCAGGCCGCGCTCGCGCGGGAAGAGGTCTTCGGCCCCGTCGCCGCGGCGTTCCCGTTCACCGACGAAGCCGAGGTGCTCGGGCGCGCCAACCACACCGAGATGGGCCTCGCCGCCTACGTGTTCACCCGCGATGCGGCGCGGTCCTGGCGGGTCGCCGACGAGCTCGAAGCCGGGATCGTCGGGATCAACGACCCTCTCCCCTCCGTGGCCTTCGCGCCCATGGGCGGAGTCAAGCAGTCAGGCCTCGGCAGGGAGGGAGCGAGCCTCGGAATGGAAGAGTTCACCGAGCCGAAGTACCTCGCCTGGCGACCCTGACCAGACCAGGAAACCCCGTGAGCCCTGACCATCTCTGGTCCCTCGCCGCCCTGGCCGGAGCGACCTTCCTCGGCGCCTCCACCCAGCGCATCAGCGGGGTCGGCTTCGCCCTCGTCGCCTCGCCGTTCCTCGTGATGATCCTCGGCCCGTTCAACGGAGTCATCGTGGTCAACGTCTTCGGCACGCTGACTGCCCTGCTCGTGTTCGTCCAGGTGTTCAGGCAGGTCGAATACCGCCGTGTCTTCGCCATGATGATCCCGGCCATCATCGCCGTGGTTCCCGGCTCATGGGTCGCCTCGCACGCCCCGCCCGCCCTGCTCTCCACGCTGATCGGCGCCATGATCATCCTCGCCCTCGTCGCGAGCCTCACCGTCAGACAGGCCCCGGCCCTCCAGAGCCGGTTCGGAGCAGCAGCTGCAGGGTTCGTCTCGGGCTTCATGAACGTCACCGCCGGCGTCGGCGGACCGGCGGTCACGGCCTACGCACTCGCGAGCCGGTGGAAGCACGCCGCCTTCGCGGTCAGCATCCAGCTCTACTTCTTCGGCGTCGGCCTGGCCTCCCTCGCCGCCAAGCACTCCGTCCCCGCACTGGACCTGCCGCAGTGGGCGGCCTGCGCAGCAGCGCTCGTCCTCGGAATCGTCCTCGGCAACTACGTCGGACCGAAGATCCCCGCGAAGGCGAGCAGGGCCGCCGTCGTCGTGCTCGCCTTCACCGGCGCGGCCCTGCTCCTCGTCAACGGCATCCTGGCGCTGGCCTGATCCCTATCCGCCAAGGCGCAAACCGACTGGCCCGTGTCCCGATCAGGTCCAGGTCTCGATGTCCTCGCTGCCGAATTGGACGAACATCGTTCGGCCGTTTCCCTCGACGGCAGTCGGTTGGCGCGATATCCGACGGGCAGATTCGCACGTCCCATGACGACATGACGCAACATCGGGACAGGGCCGCCGATCGAGTTCGGGGCTGTGTCGGCGGTGCCAGATGAGACGGACGATCAGTCGCCTGACTTCCGGCAGGGAGAGGGCGATCAGCTCGCCGCAGCCGGAGCCCCCGTTCTGGACCGGATCATGGTCAGGAAGGCGTGGGCGACCACGGAGAGGGTGATGTGCCGGCACCAGCTGGTCCATTGCCGCACTTGGTCGTGGTCGAGCCGGCTTCGGCTTGGCCGCCCTTGGCGGTCTGGAAGGTCTCCTCGACGGCCCAGCGGGCCCCTGCCACGCGGACAAGCTCGGCGAGCGACACGCGCGGCGGCGTGTGGCAGATGTAGCAGGCCGGATCCGTGGGGTCGGCCAGCGACCGGCGGGCGAGCAGCCAGTGTTCGGCCTGCCCGTCGTTGGCGCCATTGATCCGTGCCCGGGCCCGGGCGTAGCGGTGGTCGCTCTTGGCTGGCCCCCGCCCAGCGCACCATCCGCCAGCGCTACGCCGCAGGCGACGTGTCATTCGCCGACCTGGCCGAGGAATACCGCGGCGGCCGCTCCACCATCCGCCGCGTCCTCCACCGACCGGCACCCTCGCCGCACTGACCGGGTGACAGCCTTGGGCACAGAACCCGAAGCCAGGAGTCCCCCCAGCCAAATCCGCCCGATTTTCCCCCGTCACTACGGGGACCCCGGCTGGCCAGAGCCGGCCAGACGGACGATGCTGTTGCCTCTCTCGAACAGGCGTCCCGACCCCTCGTGAACCGCCCTGGGTCTGCGTTCGGCTCGGCCAGCATAGAACGCCTGCTCGAACTCGGCGGGCGGGATGTCGCCGAGGTAGCCGTGGGGGCGCTCGGTGTTGTGCCGGTGGACCCATCCGAGGGTCGCGAGCTCGAGGTCCTCGACGGTCTTCCACTGGCCGGGGCGTCCAGGCCCGCGGACGGGTTCGGTCTCGTAGTAGCCGTGCACCGTCTCGGCCAGGGCGTTGTCGTAGCTGTCGCCGACGGTCCCGATCGACGCCGTCGCGCCGATCTCGGCGAGTCGCTCGCTGTCGCGGATCGACGTGAACTGGCCACCGGCATCGCTATGGCACCGCAGATCCTCATGATGGCGTCCTCTGACCAGCGGGCCATCTCGATTGCGTGGAGGACCATCTCGGTGCGCATATGGGACGCGCAGCGCCAGCCGACGATCATTCTGCTAAATACGTCGATGATGAAGCAGACGTAGGCCACGCCCGCCCACATGGACACGAACGTCAGGTCGGTCACCCAAAGCCGGTTGGGGGCCGCCGCGTGAACTCGCGGTTCACCAGGTCCGGATGCCGAGCAGCGGCGGGATCAGCCCTGGTCGTCCTGACCCGCTTGGTCCGAGTCGCGCCCTCGATGCCGGCGGCGCGCATCAGCCGGCCGGTCTGATCGCGACCGATGTCGATCCCGGACCGGCGGGTGGCCTTCCAGAGCTTGCGAACTCCGTAGAGTTGTCCTTCAAGAGCGTCACAAGCTTGGGGATGAGGGCTGCGTCGCTCACTGCGCGCGCCGAGGGAGCGGGGTCCTTCGTGGCGTAGTAGGTGCTCGGAGCCACCGGCAGCAGGCTGCAGATGGGCTCGACTCCGAGCGGGCGGCCCTCTACGAAGCCGTCCTTGTTCGCATCGATGAACGCGGCTACTTCCGGTGTTGGCGGTCGAGCTCCGCCCCGGAGAAACTCGCCGCCCACTTGAGGATCTCGTTCGCCCGGCGCAGCTCGCGGTTCTCCTGTTCCAGCTCCCTGATCCGCCGGGCGTCGGCCGTGCTCACACCCGGCGCCGCGCCGTCGCCGATGTCGGGCGGGCGCACCCAGGCCCGCACCGATTCGGGTCCAGCTGGGCCGCGACCCGCTGCACCCTCCCGTGCTCGGCCCCCAGCTCCGCGCGCAGGGTCCGCACCATCCGCACCGCGGCAGCCTTCTCCTCCGGCGAATACCGACGTGCCGTCGGCTACCCAGTCCCGTGACTCGTTGCAAATGACTCCGTCCCCGTTTCCAAGGTCGGGAGTCTCCATCAGACCCAGGGCGGTTCAACCAGTCTCGGGAGCACAGCCTTCGGGACCGAATGCCCTGTCGGCGCTCCTCCTTTGCGCGGCACACTTGGGGTCCCTGCCGAACAAGGGGAAGGTGCGCGATGCAGAACGAAGAGGCAGTACGCCTGCCTGCGGCTTGCTCAACCGCAGGAATCGCGCGGACCTCGACGCGACAGGCTGGGCTTTTGCCCTGGGGCGTCCTGAGCGGCGGTCGCGGGGAGCGTGCTGGAGCAAGACGATGTCGGACAACGACCGAGAGAGGTGCGCCGATGCGCCATTCTGAATCCATTGCGGCAGGCCTGTTCGTTGTTGTCCTGACGGCGGGACTGTCTGCCTGTGCCGACTCGCAACCGAAGAATCCGCCGTCGACTGCCCCGGCTTCCACCGCGGCCCCTTCGCCGTCCGGGCCTGCCACCACGACAGGGTCTGCCCCTGCAGCGCCCTCACCGCTTCCTGACACGCCCGGCCATCGGGTGTTCAACTGGAACTCGACCGCTGGGTCGTGTCCCTTCACCACCAGCGACGACAACGACTTCACCGCCGGATGCGGGAAGGACGGCGCGTATCAGGTCACGGCGAAGAAGGACGGGGAGTTCTGGTCGTCGCAGGAGGATGCCAAGCAGGCGCACCAGGTGGTGGCGGCCCAGATGCAGCTGACCTCCGGTTCGGCGACCGCTGCCCAGTTCGGTGTCCGATGCGCGGTCCAGGACAACACCCACGCCTATACGTTCACGGTCAAGACGAACGGCCGGTGGGCGATCTTCAAACAGGCCGGGGACCAGTGGCAGATTCTGGCTAAGGGCGACGACCAGACCCTCCAGAGCGGCTCCGTCGCCCTCGTGGCCTACTGCAACCCTGACAACTCGTTGGCCCTCGAAGCCAACGGACGACAGCTCGGCAGGGCCAAGGACGACTCCGGCTCCCCCTACACCGGCACCGCTGCGGGCGTGATCGTATCGCTGGAGAAGGGAGGGACTCCTCCGGAGTCTGTCCGCGTCATTGCACTCCGGATCACCCTAGCGTCCGTCAGCGGCTGACCCGAGACCAACGTCCCGTCCCCGGAAACACGACACTAGTGGTTCGCAATCGGAGAACCGCAGAGCGCTTGCACGGCGCAAAGGCTGTCGTATGGATGAACCGCATACGCGAGCTGCGTGGATCCACCGTTGGGTGAGCGTTCCGAACGAGGGGAGCTCTGTTCGCTCCCGCGCACCGTTGGGAGCTGAAGATATCGCCAACGATTGGCGGGACCGCAGCGACCCTGACCGGGGTAGCTGAGACAGGCCCGCCCAGCGGCAACGCGGATGGGCGCGCTCTGGACGTCGCCCTGGGGCTGTCCCGGCGGCTCGCTGACGGCGCGGGTGTGGTCGATCTCGGCGACGTTCGATGAACGAGCTGCTCGCAGTCGGGCCGAAATTTTTCCTCACGATGGGCCCCGTTGATGAGCAGGGCGAGTTCGGCAGCCCGTGATCGGACGCGGACGTAGCGAACTGCGTTGACGCCTCAGCATACTTGAGCCAAGCAGATACCTCACGTCAGTATTGGGTATCTGCTTGGCTGAAATTGGTGCGCGCGGAGAGGACGCCTTCGCGTCTGGCAGCAGACCGAACTTCGGCCAGGAGGGCTCGACATTCGTTGGCGAGGGCGGCGGTGTCGAGTTCGCCGGCGCTGCTCTGCAAGGTCAGGGACGGACTGGCTCCAGCTGATTCAGGGAGTCGTTGGTCTCGCGAACCCGTCGAGCGCCTTCACGAGGCGCTCGGTCGTGTCGTCTCCCGCTCCGTGGGCGTCTGCCTCGATGATCTCCAGCGTCGCCATGGGGAGGTGTTGCGCGATTTCATATGCGGATCGCAGCGGCGAGGCGATGTCGAGCCGCCCGCGCAGGAAGTACGCCGGGATGTGGCTGATGCGGTGAAGCCGTGAGGTAATGGCGTCGTCGTCCAAGAACGCGTGATGGCCGAAATAGTGGGTCACGAGCCGGGCGAAGCCCAGCCGCGCAGATGGCTCCTGCCACCGCGGGCTTGGAATAACGGGACCCGAGAGAGTTGCGATGCGGTCCTCCCAGGCGCACCACGCCCGTGCCGCCTCATCCCGCACGCCTGCGTCCGGGGAACGCAGCAGGGCGCTCATTGCCGCGGGGATATTGCCGCTGCGCGACTCGGGCGGGATCACGCCGAGGAGTTCGTCGAACTCCTTCGGGTAGACCTCGCCCATGACGTGGGTGAGCCAATGGACGTCCTTGGCGCGAGTCGTTACCAGTGCCCACAGGACGAGCTCGGAGACACGCTCGGGATGCTCGACTGCGTAGCTGAGCCCGAGGGTCGACCCCCACGAAGCGCCGAACAGCAGCCACCTGTCGATTCCCAGGAGGCCTCGCAGGGCTTCGACGTCGGCGATAAGATGCGCGGTTGTGTTGTTTTCGAGGGCTGCGAGGTCATCCCGCGCGCTGGGCATGCTTCGCCCGCATCCTCGTTGGTCGAACATCACCACCCGATATCGGGAAGGGTCGAAGAACTGCCGCCACCACGGGGTGGCTCCCGATCCCGGGCCGCCGTGGAGCACGATCGCCGGTTTGCCGTCTGGGTTGCCGCAGACCTCCCAATAGACCCTGTGCCCGTCGTGTGTCGGCATCGTCCCCGCACTGTATGGTTCGCCAATCGGGTAGCTCACGCCGAACAGCTTAGGCCGCCGTCGTTGAGGGCGAACGCGCTTGGCGAGCGCGTGTCGAGTCTCGCCGACATCGGCCGCCCAATCGGCGTCGTGGTGTAGGGAGAAGCCGTCAAGCCTGGGGGAAGAAACCTCTCACTCGGCGAAGTCCGAATCCGCGTCGTGGGGGATCACGAGGTCCTTCAAAGGCTCTGGGTCGGCGTTCGTGGCCTGTTGGAGGAGCCGGTAGAAGAGCAGGCCGCGGCTCTCGCCTGTGCGGCGGTTGAAGCGGAATGTGAGCTCGTCGAGGTAGCAGTCCAGCTGCCCGCGTGTGGCTATGTCGACTTCCCGTGACACCGTTTGTCGACTTCGACGGACACCACCCGGCCGGCGTGATTTCGATGTCGACGAGGCTTGACTCACTCCTGGCGACTCTTCGCGCTGCTACTATCGCCGCATGCGAGTGCAGCAAGTTACGACAACGCCGGATCCGTTCCGGCGTGCCCATTAGCGCCTCCTCGCGCAGCTTGAGCCCCGGAAAATCCCTGGGGCTTTGTCGTGACAGGGGATCTCTCGAAGAGGCTTCCACTTCGAAAGGGAGAAGATCCATGACCGACCACGAGCACCGGCCCGAAGCACGCGACAAGAGCAGACCGCCTGAAACCACGTCTCGGACCGGCCCAGTGGAAATCCGCCAAGCCGTCCCGGACGACTGGCGACTGATCCGGTCGGTGCGCCTGCGCGCGTTGGCCGAGGACGCTGCGACGTTCTCGGCAACCTTGGCTGATTGGTCGGGCGAGAATGACCGCGAGGAACGATGGCGATCGCGGCTCGACCCGGCTGTGTCCATCACCTTGGTCGCCGTCGCAGGCGCGTCGCCAGTCGGAATGGCCAGCGGTATCCCGGGGCAGTCCGCCTCGTCCATTGCGCTTGTGTCGATGTGGGTTGCTCCAGACGTCCGAGGCCAAGGCGTAGCACTGAGCTTGATCCGAGGGATCGAGTCTTGGGCCGCAACACGCGCCACCGAGTTAGAGCTATCAGTCATGGCCGATAACGCACCCGCGTTCCGCCTGTATGCCAAGGCAGGCTTCACTGTGGACCAGAACCGCAAACCCGACGGGTATGACAGCGAAATCACGATGGCCAAGTCGTTGGAACAGCCCGCCTGACCGTCTTTCGCGTCGGCCGTGGTGGTGTCGGATGAAACCGGCACCACCACGGTAGCGAAGCATCGACAGGGTGTCCGTCGAAGTCGACCAACGGTGTCAGGGGAAGTCGACATAGCCACGCGTGAGATGCTCTGGTGCAGGGTGCCGTCGATCCAGCGCTCGAGCTGGGAGGCGGCCGTGTGGACCGCGGGCATGTTCACGTGCGCCGGGATTTTCGAGCCGAGCTGGGTGAAGTACTCGTGCTGTTAGCCCAGGTCGGCGAAGCGCCGCATCTGCCTCGCCCAGTCCGTGGTGGAGCCGGGCGCGACGACGCGCTGACCGAACTTCACCAGGGCGGGCCTTCGGTCGCTCGGCGGCGATCAGGACCGAAACCTTGTCGGGTCCGAGACCGGGCGTGTCTCGGTGGACGTCGCCGATGAAGCTCTCGTCGACCTCGACCAGGCCGGAGAGCATCTCCCGGTCGGGGCTCACCAAGGCGCGGCGAAGCTAGGCCGCGCCAGCGTACTTCAGCTAAGCAGATACCCAATTCCTTCTCACTAAGTCTACCCGACGGTCTCGAACTGCCTTCCTGGCGAAATCAGCTTCGATAGGTGGTTACTACCTTCCGAGGGCAGGTGACTGGTGCTCGGGAGCTACG
>NZ_JBKZWT010000270.1:0-4936 GCF_047759905.1 Sinomonas sp. G460-2
GCGCCCGTGGTTCTCGATTCGGAGTGGGCCCACAACCCGGCCGTCGCCGCAGCAGCGCCGCACTTCGCCGCCCACAACGATGAGAACAGCCTCCTCGAAGCGCGCGTCGACGCCCCGGTCGGCGCAGACCTCGACGAGGTGCTGCTCGCGCAGCTCGCGCTCATCCGCGCGGCGGTGTGCCCGATCGTGAGCCTCACCCACGCGCGACGGAACGGGCACGGCTACGACGCGCTCGCACAGCTCGCGAGCGGCGCCCAGGCGAGCCTGGCCGCGATCCTCACGAACGCTGTTCCTTCCTCGGCGTCTCTGCGCATCATCAAGCCCCGCACGGCCGTGGCGCTGACCGTGCCTGCACCCGGGACGGCCGCGCCCGGCACGGTCACCGTCACCGGGCCGGACGGAGCGACGCTCCTGCCGACCCAGTGGGAGACTGCGCATCGGGCAGCGTGGCGGCGACTGCACGCCCTCGTCGAGGCGGGCCAAGCCTGCGATGACCTGGCCGACTTCGCCGCGGATGCCTCCCTCGTCGGGGCCGGACGCTAGACCGTCCCGCGGATTCCCGCGGGACGGTCTAGCGTCCCGCGGGATTTCAGCGTCCCTCGGATGTCAGCGTCCGGCGAGGGATCCGCCGATGCCACCGACACTGAAGTACTTGTTCAGCACGGAGAACAGGATGATGGGCGGAAGCATCATGATCACCGCGCACGCGGAGACCGGACCCCAGTCGGTCGCGTTCTGCTGGAAGAACGTCTCCAGGCCGACCGGGAACGTGTAATTGACGTCCGAGCGCAGGAAGACGAGCGCCACGAGATAGTCGTTCCAAGCGAGCAGGAAGGCGAAGACGGCCGTCGAGAGGATGCCGGGAAGCGAGTTCCGGAGCACGACTCGCGCAAAGCCGCCGAACACGGACGCGCCGTCGATCCAGGCCGCCTCCTCGAGCGCGATCGGGATCGAGTCGTAGTACGCGGCCATCATCCAGATGGCGACGGACATCGTCGAGCCCACGTAGATGATCATGATGCCGAGCAGGTTGTCGACGAGCCCGAGCTGCGCGAACAGGATGAAGAGCGGGATCACGGCGGTGACCACGGGCAGCGACTGCACGATGAACAGCACGAGCGAGAACCCCGACACGAGCCTGTTGCGGCCTCGAGAGAGCACGTAGCCGGCGGGTGCCGCGACGGCCACAGAGACGAGGACCGTCACGACCGTGACCAGCAGGCTGTTGTTCAGCCACGTCAGCACACCCGTCTGGGTGAAGACGTTCGTGAAGTTCTCGAACGTCAGCTCCGAGGTGCTCGTGCTGCCGAGCGAGGGCTGCAGCGCCAGGAAGAAGATCGCGAGAATCGGGACCAAGACCACGGCGGTGATGATCAGGATCAGAAGGAAGCGCCACCAGCGCCCGCGCATCCCGGCTTCCTCGAGTCGGCGCCGCCGGGCCCCGGGCTCGCCTGGTACTGCCTGAACCGGAGCAGTTGCGGTTTGGACGCTCATTCGACGCTCGCCTTTCGAATCTGGCGGTAGAGAACTACGGAGACCACGATCAGGACGATGGTGGTCATGAAGGCGATCGCCACGCCCGGCCCGACCTGGAAGTTCTGGAACACGGTGCGGTAGGCGAGAACCACGAGCGAGGTCGTGGAGCCCACGGGGCCGCCGCCGGTCAGCAGGAAGATCGTCGGGAAGTCATTGACGCAGAAGATCGTCATGAGGATCCAGCTGATGTAGGTGGAGCGCGAGATCAGCGGAAGTGTGATGCCGGTGAACATCTGCCAGCTGCCCGCGCCATCGACCTTCGCCGCCTCGTACACGTTGTTGTCCACGGAGGCGAGCGCCGAGCTCATCATCATCATCATGAACGGGAAGCTGATCCAGACCTTGAAGACGCAGACCGTAACCTGGGCCAGGACGGGGTTCGCGAGGAAGAGCACGTTGCCGAGCCCGAGGGCTTGGGCAAGCATCGGGAACGGGCTCTGCGGAGTCGCCACGAGCCAGTTCCACGAGAACGCCGACACCACCACGGGCACGATCCAGGGGAGCAGCAGGAGCACCTTGAACACGCCGCCGCCGGGTATCCGCGTCCGGAGCAGCAGCGCGAGCACGAGCCCGATCGCCCAGCTGCCGAACACGCCGAACAGGGTGAAGATGAGCGTGAACAGCGCCGCCTCCCAGAAGGCGGGCGTCAGGTTGCCGGAGACGAGGGTGCCGATGTAGTTCTCGAAACCGACGAAATCGCCAGCGTCGATGAGGGTGCCGTTGCGCAACGACTGGTAGGCCGCGTAGATCACCGGGTAAAGGTTGATCAGCAGCAGGAGGATCAGCGCCGGGGCCGTGAAGATGATGTAGGTCCAGCCCTTGGCGCGGAGGCCTCTGTTCTTTCTGGGGCCGGCCGGACGGCCGCTGCCGCCCGCACCGACGCCGCGCTTCGCGCGACTTAATCCGTCGGCGATGGAGCTTGTCGACATTGGTTTCTCTCTTTTCTGGAGTCGATAGGCCAATGAGGTGGGTTCCCGAAATGTCGAGGGAACCCACCTCATGAGGGACTACGACTTCATGTTCGCCTTGATGGCGTTCTGAAGAGTCGTCAGCGCCGACTTGGCATCGGTCTTGCCGCCGAGGATCGACTGGGTGAACGTGTCCATCGCCGGGGTGCCGTCCACGGTCGTGACGCCGAGGAACAGCGCGGTGCCGCCCGGGGCCGCCCAGGTCTTCGCGATCGGCTGCCATTCGTTGATGACCTTGACGTTATTGGCGTTCGCCTGGAACTCCTTCGTCTTGGTGATCGACTTGAGCGGGGGAAGCCCGATGCCGGTGGCCTGCGTCCAGAGCGGAGCCATGTTCTGGTAGTAGTACGTGAGGAACGCCTCGGAGCCCTGCTGGCTCGGGGTGTTCTTGTACATCATGATGTTGTTCGGGAAGTAGAGGGCGCCCTTCTTCCCGTTGGGGCTCGTGAGCGGGCTCGCGACGGCGAGATCATTGAGCGCGTCCCCGCCCACGTTCTGCGCGAGGCCGGCGGTGTCGAAGCCCATGCCGAACTTCTTCGCCTTCCACTGCGCCTGACCGTTCGCGCTCGTGTAGGTGGAGCTGCCGGGATCGACGTAGCCCTTCTGCACGCACTCGAGCACGAAGTTCATGGCGTCGATGTTTTCCGGCGTCACGCAGTTGGGCTGCTGCTTCTCGTCGAAAAGCCCGCCCCCGTTGTTGATCATGAAGCTCACCAGGATGTGACCGCCGGTGAAGCTGCCCGCACCGGCGCTCGTGCCGTAGCCGTAGACGCCGGTCTTCTTGAGCGCGGCACAGGCGTCCAGGAACGACTGCCAATCCGTGGGCACCTTCGCTCCGGCCTGGTCAAACAGGGGCTTGCTGTACCACAGGACGCGCATGTCGAGGTTGTACGGAACCGCCGCGTACCCCTTCGGGACCTTCATGGCGTCGAGCAGGCCGGGCAGGAAATCGTCGTACAGACCGTTGTTCTTCCAGCTGTTGAGCAGGTTGTCCGCGTACGCGATCGCGCCCTGCGACTCGAACTGGAACGCCTGCGTTCCACCGCCCGAGCTCACAGCCGGGCCGGTGTTGGACGATACGGCTGAGGAGAACGTCTGGGTGAAGTTCGCCCACTGGATCTCCTGATAGGTCGCCGACGGGAGATCATTCGCGGGCTTGTAGGCCTCGGCGATCTTCTTGTCGAGCGGGTTGAAGGCCGTGCTGCCCCACGGCATATTCCAGAACTTGAGCTGCTTGCTGCCGCCGCCCCCGCCGGATCCCCCGCTGCACGCGGCCAGGAGCGGAATTGACGCTGCGGCGCCGGCAAGGCCCAGGAAGCCGCGGCGGCTGAAGTTGGTGCGGATCGACGAATTGCCAGTCATTGATGACTCCTTCTGATGGAATCGGCGGGCGGTGCCGCGGACTCCGTACTCCTCATTGAGATTAGAAAAAGCGCTTCGATGCGCTGAATGTAAAAAGAGCCTGGCGCGAAGGTTTAAGTCGTAGGCTTCTCACCTTTCAGCCGGGTGCGGACGGTGGGGTGCTGAACTGAGTGCGCCATGGGTGGAGGTGTCCTCTCGGTCGCTGACGAAGGAGGGGGCCGTCGAGTGAGCTGCTTCCCACGCGAGCCTAGAAGGACTTTTGACGATACGCAAGCAAAAGATGAAAACTCGACGTTCTGAAGTTCGTGTCCCACCGTCATTCACTCCCGCTGGTCCGTGAGCGGGACCGCGCTGGGGCGCTCTGCACGGCTCGCGACCGCGACGGCCTTGCCGCTGTGCGCGGCGTCCAGAAGCGACTCCATGACGTCCAGGACGTGGAACGCCAGGGCGCCGCCCGCGCGCGGCTCCTCGCCGTCCGGGGTGGACGCGAGGTCCGCGATCCCATAGCCGCGACCGGACGCGACGTACCCGGCAGAGACCGGAAGGGTCTCCCACTCCGTTCCGCCGAGGCGGAACAGCCGCGTCTCGCCGTCGAAGTGATTCGGGTCCGGCACGGCAAGCGTGCCGAGGGACCCGTGGACCTCGATGTTGGCCGAGTGCGTCGCGACCGCGTCGAAGCTCATCACGAGCGTCGAGAGAGCCCCGGATTCGTGGACGAGCACGCCTGTGACGTGCGTGTCTATGTCGACGGGAACGCGCTCCCCGGCGCGCGGCCCCGAGCCGATGACCCGCTCGGGGCGCGTGTGGCTCGCCGCCCCGACCACCGAGACCACGGGCCCGAGCAGCGTCACGAGCGCGGAGACGTAGTACGGTCCCATGTCCAGCAGCGGGCCCCCGCCGGGCTGGTAGTAGAAGTCCGGGTTCGGGTGCCAGCGCTCGTGCCCCGGCGTGACCATCGTCGCGGTCGCCGCGACGGGCGCTCCGATGAGGCCGTCGTCGAGGGCCTTGCGCGCGGTCTGGATCCCGGTGCCAAGCACGGTGTCCGGCGCGCAGCCGACGACGACGCCCGC
>NZ_JBKZWT010000271.1:0-4933 GCF_047759905.1 Sinomonas sp. G460-2
GGGACCATGGCGGACCTCGAGGAGCTCGTGCGTCGCCGGATCGCGTCGCACCGCGAACGTGGGGTGGACGAGCAGCCGGAGCGGAGCGCCCTCGTGCGTGAGCTCAGCGGTGACAGAGCGGAGCGCGTGGGGCAGGTCATCGGTGACCACGAGCACCAATCCGGCGTCCCGCTCGTTGACTACCGCGACCCGGGAGGTCCCTGGCGGGCGCACCCGCGCGAGCTCGAGGTGCTCACGCGCCCTGAGCTCGAGGGTTGCAACGCTGTAGTCGTGGAGGTCCTCGGCGGCTACGTGCTCGTAGTAGTCGGCGAGGAACACTTCGTCTTTCTCCGACGGGCCGCTCGCCAGCGAGCCCTCCGCCGGCACGGTGTCACGTGGCATGCCCTTGCGCCTCCGGCACGCGAATCCGCGCCCAGCTTGGCTCCGGGGCCTGGCTCGTCGCGCCTCATTTCATGATGGCTTCCGCGCTGTGCGGCGTCCAGAGGAGACAGGACCTCCGTCCGTCGTCGCCGCCCGGCGCGGGACCTACCATTGCCGCATGACGCGCGCACTCGTGCTCGGATCGGGTGGCTACACCGGTCTGGCATGGGAGACCGGGGTGCTGTCGGGGCTTGCCGCCGCCGGCGAGGACATCGCGTCGTGGGACCTCGTGCTCGGCTCGTCCGCCGGTGCCTACGTCGGAGCGCGGCTTCTGGCCGGGCGCATCGAGGACACCTACCGGGAGCTGGCCGCGCTCGATGTCCCCACCGAACGCGCGGCCGTCTCCGCGGGCTTCCAGAACAGCCTTGCCGCGCTGCTTGCCATCCCAGGGCCAGGTGGCCGCGTCGCGGCCACGATCTGGACGCTCGGCGCAGCAGCTCGGCGGCTTGCCGTCGCGGCCCGCCGGGGTGGGCTTCCGAGTCTCGAGACTGCCGCGGCGGCCCTCTACCGATTCGTCCACGGGGAGTCGCTTTCCTCGGCCGAGCTGCGTCAGCTTGCCGCCGCCGTCGTCGGTCAGCGTGCGGAAGCCGTTCCGCATTTCGAGGCCTACTGGGCGGGCCGCCTCGCGCCCGACGACGAGTGGCCGGCCGGGCATTTGAGGATCGTCGCCATCGACGGTCTGACGGGGATGAGGCACGTTTTCGAATCGGCCAACGGTGCGCCGCTATCGCGAGCCGTCGCGGCAAGCACCGCGATCCCCGGGATTGTCGGCGCGATCGAGATCGGTGGGCGCGAATACTTCGACCCGGGGACCTTGGACACGACGAGCGCCGACTTCGCGTCGGGTCATGACGAGGTCCTGATCATCGCGCCGGATCACCGGCTCGGGGAGCTTGAACGCAGCGCTGCGGGGCTCAGGGCCGGGGGCTCGCGAGTGACAGTCATCGAACCGAGCGACCGCGCGGTGTTCGGTGAGCGAATCCAGCACCTGAACGTGGGGCGGGTCCCGGCGTCGGCTCAGATGGGTCGGCGTGACGGGCTGGCGGCCGGAGCCTGAGCCCCACGCCCAACGGTCACAGCGCGTCGACCGTGCGGCTCGCCTGCGCCGCGGCGATGAGCGTCATCATGGATCGATGCAGCTCCTGGGCGTCCTCGCGCGAGATGTTGAGCCGCTCCATCATGGTCACGGGCACGGCGAGGGCCCGGTTCCGCAGCTCACGCCCGGCCGGGGTCAGCGCGACGTCGAGCGCCCGCTCGTTCCCCGCCTGCCGGGAGCGGGTCACGAGCCCGCCCTCCTCGAGCCGCTTGAGCACCGGCGTGACGGTCGCGGGCTCGAGCAGAAGCGCGTCGCTGATGTCCCGGACGGTGCGCGGGCTCCGCTCCCACAGGGCGAGCATCACGAGGTACTGCGGGTGCGTCAGGCCCATGGGCTCGAGCACCGGCCGGTACGCCGCGACGACGCTTCTGCTCGCGACGCTGAGCGCGAAGCACAGCTGCCGCTCGAGGAGAAGATCGTCGGTGTTGGTGTCGGTCTCGCTGGTCTTCATGCAGGCTCCATTAATTAGTGCACTAACAATGAGGGTACTATGAGGTCAGTACCCGCTGCGGTCGCCCCCAATCAGGAGAGGACAAGGGCATGGCTCAGGAGAACTTCGCCCAACGGTTCATGCGCACCACCGGCCGCCTTCGCGCCGTCTTCGGTCCCGCTCACCGCGGCACCACCGAAGGCGAGATGACGCCCGAGAACAAGGCCCTCCTCGCCCAGCGCGAGGCCGAGGCGCAGCAATGGGAGACCGTCACGCGGCCCGACGGCAGCACCTACGTGGTCCCGAAGGACCCCACCGACCGCTCCCTGCGCTGAGCCCGCAGACCCGAAAAGGCCCGCGTCCGGCCTGAGGCCTGCGTCACACCCGGCGTAAAATGGCGCAAGCGGGAGGGGGTGATGACATGCCCGATTCGCAGAAGCAGCCTCAGGATCCGAAGGAGACCGAGGGCCAGGACGAGCACCGGCTGCTCGGCAAGTTCATGCACGCGGCCGAGCACGCGGCCGCGATCTGGGGACCCGCGTCCCATGGCGACACCGAGGCGCCCGTGGTCCACAAGCACGACGCCTTCGAGCAGGCGTCCGAGGACGATCTCCGCGGCTTCGAGGTCGCGACCGACTCGGAGGGCCACCACTACGCGGTCCGGAAGGACGAGGCCTCGGGTCCCGAGCGCGGCCGCGGGCCCCGCACCAAGCGCCGCTAGCTCACCACTGGGACGCGTCTCACCACAGCGACGTCAAACGGACGACGGCGGGTGCGCACCCGCCGTCGTCCGTTGTGCGCGCGCGGCGCACCCAGGGTGCGCACCGGTCGCCCGGGCGGGCCGTCAGCGGCCGGTGCCGCCGTACACCGTGGCCTCGACCTCGGCGTCGAGGTTGAACGCCGTGTGGATCGCGCGGACGGCCGCGTCGAGGAGGTCGGCGCGGGTCACCACGGAGATGCGGATCTCCGAGGTCGAGATCATGTCGATGTTGATGCCCGCGTCGGAGAGCGCCTTGAAGAACGTGGCCGAGACGCCCGGGTGGGAGCGCATGCCCGCGCCGATGAGCGAGAGCTTGCCGATCTCCGCGTTGTACTCGATGTCCTCGAAGCCGATCTCCGCCTGCGCGGCCTTGAGCGCGTTCAGCGCGGCGGCGCCCTCGACGATCGGCAGCGTGAAGGAGATGTCCGTCTTGCCGCGGCCGAACGTCGAGACGTTCTGGACGATCATGTCGATGTTCGAGTTCGCCTTCGCGATGACCTGGAAGATCGCGGCCGCCTTGCCCGGGATGTCGGGGACGCCGACCACGGTGACCTTGGCCTCGGAGCGGTCGTGCGCGACGCCGGAGATGATGGGCTGTTCCAAGGCGACTCCCTCGTTGATCGTGATCTTGTCTTCCGGGGCGGGCAGGACCCACGTCCCCTCGTGGTGGCTGAACGAGGACCGCACATGCAGCGGCACCCCGAAGCGGCGCGCGTACTCGACGCAGCGCAGGTGGAGGATCTTCGCGCCGGACGCCGCGAGCTCGAGCATCTCCTCGCTCGAGATCGTCTCGATCTTCCGCGCCGACGGAACCACGCGGGGGTCGGCCGTGTAGACGCCGTCCACGTCCGTGTAGATTTCGCACACGTCCGCCTCGAGCGCTGCGGCGAGCGCGACCGCCGTCGTGTCCGAGCCGCCGCGGCCCAGCGTCGTGATGTCGTGGCTCTCGTGGCTCACACCCTGGAAGCCCGCGACGATCGCGATATTGCCCTTGTCGAGCGACGTGCGGATGCGGTGCGGATCGACCTCGATGATGCGGGCCTTGCCGTGCGTCCCGTCGGTGATCATGCCGGCCTGCGAGCCCGTGAACGACTGCGCCTTGTGGCCGAGTTCGTCGATGGCCATCGCGAGGAGGGCCATGGACATGCGCTCGCCCGCGGAGAGGAGCATGTCCATCTCGCGGGCTGGGGCGTTGTCGGTGATCTGCGCCGCGAGGTCCAGGAGCTCATCGGTCGTGTCGCCCATCGCGGAGACCACGACGACCACCTCGTGGCCGGCCTCGTGGTAGTCCACAACGCGCTGCGCAACCCGCTTGACGCCCGCGGCGTCCGCGACGGACGAACCGCCGAACTTCTGGACGACGAGTTGCTTGGCGGGCAGCACGGGAGGAAGCGACATACGGGCACACTCACTGGACGTAGGGATCGCGGAGATTCGCGCAACATTCTATCGGCACGCCCTGTTGGAGCTTCACAGTGTGACGGCTAGCCTGAGCACATCGTGGCGCTGGGCGGGGGGCCCGCGCCGTTCACGTCTGGGAGTGGACTCATGGGGGATGTTCGGGGGATCCAAGCGACGGGTCTCGTGCGAAGCTTCGGCTCGGTCAACGCCGTGACCGGCATGGACTTCGCGGCGCAGTCGGGCCAGGTGACGGCGCTCGTCGGGCCGAACGGCGCCGGCAAGACGACGCTCATGCTCATGCTCGCGTCGTTGCTCGCGCCGCATGCGGGCCAGATCAGGATCGACGGCTTCGATCCCGCCGCGGAGCGCGACGAGGTGCGGCGGCGGGTCGGGTGGATGCCGGACACGCTCGGCGTGTGGGAGTCGCTCACGGCGCGCGAGATCCTCACACAGATGGGTCGCTTCTACCGCCTGTCCGGCCGGGACGCGGCCACTCGGGCGGACGAGCTCCTCGCGCTCGTGCGGCTTCAGGACCTCGCCGACCAGCCGGCGCGCGTGCTCTCCCGCGGGCAGCAGCAGCGGCTGAGCCTGGCCCGCTCCCTCATCCACCGCCCCACGACGCTCCTCCTCGACGAGCCGGCGGCGGGCCTCGACCCCTCGTCGCGGATCGAGCTGCGGCGGCTCGTGCGGGAGTTCGCGGCGGAGGGCTCCACGGTCGTCGTCTCCTCGCACGTGCTGAGCGAGCTCGACGAGATCGCTGACGCGGTCGTGTTCGTGAGCGGCGGCCGCACCGTCCGTTCCCAACTCGTCGATGGGCCGCCGGGAG
>NZ_JBKZWT010000272.1:0-4846 GCF_047759905.1 Sinomonas sp. G460-2
CTGCGTGACCGTGATGAACTGGCCGGCGGCGCTGTTGGCGACCGAGGCGAGCGTCACGGCGTTGAGGGCGACCGAGCTGTTCGTGGCGAGGATGCCCGCCCAGTTGGCGTCGAACACGAGGGTCTCGCGGCCCGGGAGCAGCTCGACGGTCTCAGCGGCAAGGTCGGTCATGGTCAGCTTCGTCATGGGACTCAACTCCTTGGTGGTTGGTGATCTGGATTCGGTGTGGCGATTGGGGTCAACCGCTGTAGTAATTCCATCGAATGGATTGTTACCCTCGTGTTATTGCCGCGTTATCGGTCTGACGTGGGAAAACGCTGCCAGCGAGGTGGCCCGGAACGCACAAAGAGGCCCCCGCCGGCAGCTTCGGGGGCTGCCGACGGGGGCCTCGGCTGAGGGGCTCGTCGGGGAGCTGGCAGGGGAGCCTGAGCGGGGCGTCAGTCGCCCGCGTCGACCTCGACCCGCGCGGTGACGCCAGGCGCCCGGGTGTCCTCGACGATGGCCGCCTTGGCGCGGTTCGCGGCGTCGTCCACGTCCTTCTTCGCCTCGTCGCGCCATGAATCCTCGGGGTGCACCGCCTTGGCCGCGGAGAGCTTGAGGCCGAGTTCCTGCTCGATCTGTTGGATGAGGGCCTTGGTCTCCGCGGAGAGCTCGCGTTGCGAGCCGCCGATGATCACGAACTGGAGCGCGACGGCGGTGGTCCTACAGCCCACGCACGCCACGTTGACGGCGAGCGAGCGGTTGTTGACCACCACGGCGGAGGCTCGCGGTCCCGTGATGATCTGCACCGACACGGCCGTCGAGGAGCAGCCCGCGCAACTCGACCATGCCGCCGCGACGTTGTCCGCTACGGCCGCGCCGTTGCCCACGACCCGGACGGTCTGGAGCGTGGTGGCCGTGCCTGAGCAACCGTCGCACCCACTCGTCGCGGTCGCCGTCGAGACGGCCTTGCCGCCGGACGGCCGGAGGATGGGGTCAGAGCGGGTCGCGTCCGTGACGAGCGGCCGGGCGACGGTCGGGATGGCCGTGGAGGCCGCCTCGAGCGACGCCGAGGCGCGCGAATCGTCGTCAGGCCCCCGCCCGTCCGCAGAGGCGGCGCCCGGGGCCGAAGCACCGAGCGCCGCCACGACGGCAAGGGAGAGGGCGATGGCCGGGACTTTCCACCTCAGGCGACGTGCCATACCTCACAGCTCCTTCCAGGGTTAGTGATGTGCTGCAAGCCGGGGTGCGCGGTTCTTGGCCGCGAGGGGGCCGGGGAGCCCGAAGTCCTCGGCGGAGTTCCCGCCGATGGCCGCCTCGAGCCGGCGTGAGGGCTCGAGCCCCATTTCGTCGCGCAGCCTGCGGCGGAAGTCTGCGAGGGTGCGATAGGCGCCGGCGGCGTTGCCCGCGTGGATCTGGCCCCGGATCATGAGCGCGTGCGCGGATTCGCGCAACGGCTCGATCGCGGCGGCGTGCATCGCCGCGGCGACGGCGGCGTCCGGCTCGTCGGTGCCGAGGTAGTGGCGCGCGATCGCCTCGAGGGAGGCGATGCGCAGCTCGCGCAGGCGCTCCTGCTCGAAGATGATCCAGTCGTCGTACCAGCCGGGCAGGAGCTCGGCGGAGTAGAGGTGTTCCGCGATCCCTGGCGCGATGCCCCGACCGGAGCGAGCCTCCTCGGCGCTGCGGCGCAGCTCGTGGAGGTCGACCGCAACGGAGGCGGAGAGACACACCGGATCGAGACTGTCGGTCAAGATGCCGGGCAGCTGGTGCCGGACCTTGAACACGGTGGCCCGAAGGCTCCCCGAGGCCTGGTGCTCGGAGCTGTCGGGCCACAGGAGGCCCGCGAGGTACGAGCGAGAACGCTGGCCCACTAGGGCGAGCGCGGTGATGAGGCGCTGCTGGCGGGCTCCGACCGCAACCATGTGCCCGTCGCACAGGAGCTGCCAGCAGCCCAAGAGGTGCAGTTCCCATTCCATGGGTCAGACCCTCCGTCGTGATGCGAGAGCCCGCGGAGAAGGGTCGTCCTGATTGGCGATTCTCCCCGCGATGCACGCCTGATGAACGAGATAAGCATGACGAAGCGGAGATAATCCAGTCAATAGATTTATTCGCCTTGACTGGAACTTTTGCGAAAGATCTAGCGCACTACCGGGAGCGTGAAATCGGTTGTCACACGTGCGGGTCGGTGCTCTCGCTGGCCTGGCGCTGGCCCGCGCGGGCCTCAAGCCAGTCGCGCACGCTCTTGACAGCGGCTTCCGAATCTGGGGTGACGGTCAGCTCGCCCGGCTCCCACGCGCCGTCGGACGCAAGGATGCGGATCCGCAGGCTCTCCTCGGATTCGGGCTCCCTCCACACGCGGAGAACGAGCGTGCCCAGCTCCTCGAGCCCTGGCTCGCTCGGCTCGTTTCCGTCTGCGGATGCGGAATGCTGTGCCATGTTCTCCTCAGTTGCCGCGTGGCGTCTGGGCCCACGATGTGGGCCCGCTGCCTTCTGTCCCTTGAGAGGCAGTCTAGGCACGAAGCTGACGCGAGTTTCGGTAGTGAGTGCGAGTGTTCCAGTTCGGGGGAAGGCTTCCGTGTCCGTTCACCGCCGTGAAACCTAATCTTTGACAGTTCGTTAGGACAAACATCTTCTATGGAATGTCGGCGCCTGACTGTCGGGGGGCGAGGCGCCGCACGACGCCACCACGACGTCCTCGGTCAGGAAGAACCCGGCCGCGTATCAGGAGAGATCCATGAAGCTCACCACCGCCCTCGGAGCCACAGCGGCCATCGCCGCGACGGCCCTTGCCCTTACCGGCTGCGCCCAGAGCAGCACGTCCGCCGCCAGCTCCGGGGATGCCGGGTCGAAGACCGTTCGGGTCTTCATCAGCGGGGACACCAACATCCAGAACCTGTGGGAGAAGGACCTCGGCCCGGCCTTCGAGAAGGCCAACCCGGGCTACAAGGTCCAGGTCACGATCGACCTCCACGGCGAGCACGACGCGCAGACCCTCGCGAAGCTCACGAGCTCGGTTGAGCAGAAGAAGTCCCCGGACTTCGACCTCGTCGACGCCGGCTTCGTCCCGAAGGCCTCCGCGGCGAACCTGCTCACGCCGGTCGACTCCACGAAGATCTCGGCGCTCTCGAGCATCTCGGCGGACACCGTCAAGGCCGGCGGCACGGGCGGTATCCCGTACCGCGGCTCCTCGGTGCTGCTCGCGTACGACTCGAAGACCATCCCGACGCCGCCCAAGACCCTCGACGAGCTGCTCGCGTGGATCAAGGCCAACCCGGGCAAGTTCACGTACAACTCGCCGAAGTCGGGCGGCTCCGGCGGATCCTTCGTCGCGACCGTGCTGGACAAGTACGTCCCCGCCGACGCGCGCCAGAAGATGGGCACGAGCTACGCGAAGGACCTCGAGTCCAATTGGGACCAGGGCTTCGCCGAGCTCAAGGGCCTCAACCAGTACGTGTACCAGAAGGGCGTCTACCCGAACGGCAACCAGCAGACGCTTGACCTTCTCGCGAAGGGTCAGATCACCATGGCCCCGGTCTGGTCCGACCAGTTCACCACGGGCGTCGCGAACGGCTCGATCCCCTCGACGATCAAGTCCGCGCAGATCTCGAACCCCTCGTTCACGGGCGGCGCCGCATACCTCGGCATCCCGTCGAACACGCCGAACATGGACGCCGCCGTCAAGCTCGCCAACTTCGTGCTGGCGCCTGAGCAGCAGGCCATGATCGTCAAGGACATCTCGGGCTACCCGGCCATCCCGCTCAACAAGCTCCCGGCCGACCTCCAGTCCAAGTTCTCGAGCGCGGATCCCAACAACCTCCGCCTCCCGTACTTCGACCAGGTCGGCAAGGACATGAACAACCAGTGGGACCAGAAGGTCCCCGGCCAGTGACCTCCGCGGTCCGGTCGCGCCGCGCGCCTCGCCCCGCCGGCACCCCTCGGGTGTCCGCAGGGCAGGCGCGCGGCCTGTTCATGGCGCTCCCGCCGATCGTGCTCATCGCCCTCTTCATCGGGTTTCCGATCCTTTTGGCGCTCGGGTTCAGCCTGGGCTTCACGGGTGGGCTCAACCACACGATCGCGGTCATCGGCCAGAACGTGCACGAGGCGCAGGGCGCCGTGCCCACGTTCGGGGCCTACAGCGATCTCTTTGTGGATCGCCGCTTCCTCGGCGACCTCGGCGTGACGGTGATCGTGACCCTCGTGAGCACCACCTCGGTCATCGTGCTCGCGACGGGCATCGGCCTGTACCTCAAGTTCAGAGGGGGAGTCCTCGGCAAGATCCTCTCCGGTCTGGCCGTCGTCCCGCTCTTCATTCCGGTGGTCATCGCCTCGTGGGCGATCCTCGGCTTCTACTCGGCGGACGGCTTCCTGCGGAGCGTGTTCGCGCTCGTGGGGCTCGACTTCCCCGTGTGGTCGTTCACGATGATCACCGTGATCATCGGCTCTGTGTGGACGTCCCTGCCGTTCGCGACTCTCCTCGTCACCTCCGGCCTTCAGGCCGTGCCGCAGGCCATGATCGATGCAGCGCGCGACGCCGGAGCCTCCTTCTGGCGCGTCGTCGCCTCCGTCGTGGTCCCCATGGCGGGCGTGCCGATCATCATCGCGACGACGTTCACGGCGATCGGCATCCTCGGTTCGTTCACGGTCCCGTACTTCACGGGCCCGAACTCGCCGAATATGCTCGGCGTCGACATGTCGAACTACTTCTCGGCATTCAACCAGCCGCAGCAGGCCGTGGTCATGGCGTTCGTCGTGTTCATCATCGCGTCCGGCATCGCCGCGGTGTACGTGTGGGCGAACTTCCGCTCCGCCAAGGAAAGTGGGGCCGTCTGATGGCTCAGAAGACGCTTGGGCCTGCGGCGCCTGAGCC
>NZ_JBKZWT010000273.1:0-4826 GCF_047759905.1 Sinomonas sp. G460-2
TCGAGGCGGCCGCGGTGGGCGAGGAGACGGGCTGCTCGTCGTCATCGACGGCGGTCGTCACGATGTCGGCGACCACGACCGTCACGTTGTCCGGGGCGCCCGCGGCCAGTGTGAGCGCGATGAGGCGGTCTGCGCACTCGCCCACGTCCTCGAAGTTCTTGACCGTCTGCTCGACGATCTCGTGCGGGACGTAGTTGAGGCCGTCCGAGCACAGGAGCCAGCGCTCGCCCTCGCCGACGTCGAACGAGGTGAGGTCGAGCTCGGGGCTCGCGTCGACGTCGCCCAGGACCCGCATGAGCACGTTCTTGTGGGGGTGGGTCTCCGCCTCCTCGGGGCGGAGCCGGCCCTCGCTGATGAGGCGCTGTACGAACGTGTGGTCCACGCTCATCTGCTCGAACGTGGCGCCGCGCAGGCGGTAGGCGCGGGAATCGCCGATGTGGGCGAACGCGAGCTTTGAGCCGTTGAGCAGAAGCGCCGTGACGGTGGTGCCCATGCCCGCGAGCTTCGGATTGGCGGCCACGAGCTCGGAGAGGAGCGAGTTCGCGGTCTGGATCTCATCCGCGAGGACCGTGCCCGCGTCCCCCGCGTAGCCGCTGTGATCGAGGTGAACGAGGTCGAGCACCGTGGACGCGCTCGCGACGTCGCCGCCCGCGTGACCGCCCATGCCGTCCGCGACGACGGCAAGATGACGGCCCGCGTAGGCGGAGTCGTCATTCTTGGCGCGCAGCCTGCCCACATCGGAGCGAGCCGCGTACCGCAGGATCAGCTGAGTGTCCGGCAAGTTCAGGGCCTCAGCTCGATCACGGTCTTGCCGATCCGGATCGGCGCGTTGAGGTCCACGGGCTGTGCACGGGTGAGCTGGCGGTCAGCGAGGTACGTGCCGTTCGTCGAGCCGAGGTCCTCGATGAACCAGCGGCTGCCCTGGGGGAAGAGGCGGGCGTGGCGGCCGGACGCGTAATCGTCCTCGAGCACGAGCGTGGCCTCCTGCGCGCGGCCCAAGAGAATGGGGCTCTCGCCGAGCGGCATGCTCGTTCCCGCGAGCGGACCCTCGACGACCACGAGGTGATGGGCCTGCTGCCGCGCGGGCGGCTCGGCGAGTTCGGGGTTCTTGCGGACCTGGCGCGCGGTCGGCGCACCCGTCTTGTTCCGGCGCCCCACCGCAAGGTCTCGGCGCATCGCTCCCACGACGCTGAAAACGAGCACCCACATGAGGACGAGGAAGCCGAGGCGCAGGACGGTGAGCGTCAGTTCGTTCACGCAGTTCCTCCCAGTGGGGCCGGCAGCATGCGGAAGGTGATGCGCGTGCGGCCCATGCTGATCACTGAGCCGTCCAGGAGTTCGGCGGTGCCGTTCACGCGTTCGCCATTGACGTAGCTTCCGTTCGTCGAGCCGAGGTCCACCGCGTAGAAGCGGCCCTGACTCTGCCGGACCTCGATGTGTCGGCGCGAGACGCCGGTGTCATCGACCACGATGTCCGCCTCCGAGGAGCGGCCCAGCACGATCGAGTCGGCGTTGAGCGAGTAGCGCTGGCCGTCGATCTCGAGGACTGGGTGGAGGTGCAATGGGCGGCGGGGCGGGGCAGATGGGGCGGGCGGCACCGAGGGTACCCGAGGGCGGCCCGGGGCCGCGGGGGACTCGCCCTTGTCCGAGCGCGCGGTGACCTCGAAAGCGCCGGGCTTGAGTTCGCCGTCGTGCTTGAAGGAGAAGCGCACCGGCCCCTGGAGGGTATAGCCCTGGGAGCGAGCGTGCTGGACGGCGACGTCGCACAGCTCCTCGGCAAGCGGCTGCCCCCACTGCTGGACTCGGTCGAAGTCGGTGTCGCCGAGGCGCGCCTCGAAGACGTTGGGCGCGAGCGTGCGCCCTTGGGAAATCGAAATGGCCTGGCCGTCCATGACGCGGCGCAGCCGGCTCGCAATCTCGACGGGCTGTACTTGGGCGTTGGAGCCCCTTGAGAAGACGCCGTGCACGGCCTTCTCGATGCCGAGCTCGAGGCGATCGAGCAGTCCCATGGCCGTCCTCCTCTCTCGGTTGCCGTCCGGCAGGGGGCGCGGCGCTGCACGGGTGACTGGCACGCACTCGTGCGACGCTCCTCCGATACTACTGGTCGGGTTCCAAAAACCCTCCCTCGGACCCTCGCGGGGCCCAGTGCGGCTGCGTATCGATTTCATATCCGTAGTGCGCTCGGCTATGCTTGTTCTCGCTGCCTTCGCGGGTTTGGGCGTTGTTCCGGGCCTTGCGAGAGGGTGAGCGCGAGTGGCGGAACGGCAGACGCGCTGGCTTCAGGTGCCAGTGTCCGAAAGGGCGTGCGGGTTCAAATCCCGCCTCGCGCACCACGTTGAGGCCCCCGATCTTCGGATCGGGGGCCTTTTTCATGGCAGGCCCGCGCCCGTGCCGCTACCGCACGTCCTTGAGCTGCACCGGACGGATGAGCACGTGCATCGGGGTCACAACCCAGCGCTCGCGCGTCGCACGGAACTGCTCCCGCGTCGAGAACTCGTACAGCGCGTTGCGCACTCGCACCCAGCGCGGCCGCTCGCCGCCGAACGGGTCGGCGCGCAGCAGCTGGAGCGTCGCGGGGTCGGCGTCGAGGAGCTTGAACAGGAACGCGTAGAACCACTCCTCGTGCACGGTCCGCAGGGGGAGGAACCACATGAGCCAGTCGAGCCGCAGGTGGTACGGCGCCCACTGCCGCGGCAGCCGGCCCGGCTCGCCGGGCTTGCCCCTGAAGCGGTACTCGCGCCATTCGGCGCCGTCCGTCGGGACCTCGTCGAGCGTGCCCTCGACGACAATCTCAATTCGCCGCTTCGTGACCGTGCCGAACGCGCCGTAGGTGTTGCCGAGCTGCCAGCGGTTGAAGCTCGCGTTCATGAGCTGCCGATCCGAGAGGAGGTTCTTCGCCGGCCAGTAGCCGAGGACCGCGAGGAGCACGGCCGCGGCGAGGGCGACGGCGGCCCACGCCCACGCGAACACGTCGCCCGGGTAGCCGGTCGGCTCGCCGAGCCCGCCCGCGAACAGCCCGCCGGACCACACGGCATGATTCTCCGCCGACGCGTCCGCCCACGATTCCGACGTGTACCGCAGCGGCATGAACGGGAACAGGGCGTGCACCGCGCGATCGCCTACGGCGCTGAACGCGAGCACGATCGCGGACCAGTTGAGCCACGCGAAGTTCCCGGACAGCACGAGCCACAGCTGCGTGATGACAATGAGCCCTGCGGCGATGCTCGCGATCGGCTGCGGCGCGAAGAGGAAGAACGGGACCACGAGCTGCGAGAAATGGTTCCCCACGACCTCGGCCCGGTGAAGCGGCTTGGGCAGGAGGTGGAACTGGCGGCTCAGAGGCCCGGGCATGGGCTGGGTCTCGTGGTGGTAGTACAGGGCGGTGAGGTTGCGCCATTCCTGGCCGCCGCGGATCTTGATCATTCCCGCGCCGAACTCGAGCCGGAACACGAGCCACGCCGTCACGAGCAGCACGGCCGTGGGGGGCGGGCTCTGGTCCGAGCCGAGGAACGCCACCGTGAACCCCGCCTCGAGCAGGAGCATCTCCCACCCGAAGCCGTAGAACGTCTGGCCCACGTTCACGATCGACATGTAGAGCGCCCACAGAACGAGGAACCCCACGAGCGGCACCCACGGGGGCCCGAGCTGGGGGACGCCAAGCACCGTGAGCCCAGAGACGACGAGGCCCGCGGCGCACATCCACCGGAAGCGCCGGTCCGAGTAGCCCCACCGGAACAGCGTGGGGCGGCGCAGGCGCAGCCGATGGAACGCCGCGAGGTAGTCGGGGGCGGGCAGGAAGCCGCGCTCGCCGAGGAGCGCCGGGAACTGGTTGAGGCTCGAGAGGAACGCGACGAAGAACAGGGCGGCGATGCCCCGCTGCAGCACGATGCGCGCCAGTTGGTAGTCCGGCGCGCTGAACCAGAGCAGCCAGTCCATGCGTCCACGCTACGCCGGGGCCGGGGCGCGCGGTACGAACGGCGCCGACGTGTGCGCGGCGTTGCTTGCCCGCGGACCACCTCCGGCGGCTAGCGTGGTGCCATGAGCGCAGAGAGGCCCTTCCAGAACGTCACGTTCCCGTCCTCGGGCCGCGAGGCCCACGGCTATCTGGCCCGACCGGAGTCCGGTTCGGGGCCGGGCGTCATCGTCATCCAGGAGTGGTGGGGGCTCGTGGACCACATCCGCGACATCGCGGACCGCCTCGCCGCCCAAGGCTTCGTGGCCCTCGCCCCGGACCTGTTCGGCGGGCGCGTCGCGCACGACGGCGCCGAGGCCGCCCGCATCATGCGGGACCTCCCCGAGGCCGAGGGCGCGCGGTTGCTCGCGGGCGCCGTCGACTATCTCCTGAGTCTGCCCGAAGTCACGAGCTCGACCGTCGGCGCGATCGGCTTCTGCATGGGCGGCGGATTCGTCCTGCAGCTCGCGGCCCAGCAGGGCGAGCGGATCAGCGCCGCCGTCCCGTTCTACGGCGTGGGGCAGGGCGTGCCGAACCACTTCTCCGGCGTCCGCGCCGCGATCCAGGGCCACTACGGCGAGAAGGACCGCGGCTACCCGGCCTCGGAGGCCCGCAAGCAGGCCGAGCAGATACGGCGCGAGTCGGGCGCTGAGGTCACGTTCTACTTCTACGACGCGCCCCACGCCTTCGCCAACGACTCCAACCCCCAGGGCAACTACCGCCCCGAGGCGGCGAAGCTCGCGTGGTCCCGCTCAGTCGAGTTCCTGAGAGAGAAGGTGCGCTGACCCTGGTCCTCAGGGGAGGTCACCTCGCGCGCCGGGCGAGGGCGCGGCCGACGACGGCGGCCGCCACGAGCATGAGCACCGCACCGATC
>NZ_JBKZWT010000274.1:0-4808 GCF_047759905.1 Sinomonas sp. G460-2
TCGGGCCCGCGCAGGAGCTCGGCGACCTGCTCCGTGACCTCGGCCGCGTCCTCGCCCGCGAGGAGCGCGGTGAGCTCCTCGAAGCGCACGGCAGCCTCCGCGGGGGAGCGGAAGCCGCACAGCGCCTCGAACGGCGTGAGCGCGAAGATCATCTCGGGCTTGTGGTTGTCGTCCTTGTAGTTCCGGTCCGCCGCGGCGCGGTCGACGCCCGCCGCCTCCTCGGCCGCGAACCCCGCCCGGGCCTGCTCGAGGGTGGGGTGGACCTGCAGCGAGAGCGGGTGGGCGGCCGCGAGGACCTTGAGCAGGAACGGCAGGCGAGGCCCGAACGCCTCGACGCTCGCCGCGCCGAGGGCGGAGCCCGGATCACGCGCGATGAGCTCGTCGAGGCCGGAGTCGAGGTGCTCCCGTTCGCCGTCGACGGGTGCGGCGACACGGGAGGGAGAGTCCGGGTGGGCGCCGATCCAGAGCTCAGCTTCGGGGCCGCCGCTCGGCTCGCGGCCGAGGAGCTGGGCGATGGCCGTGCGGGAACCCCATGCGTAGGGGCGCAGCGTGTTCAGCAGAAGGTGCATCAGAAGACCTCCGATACCTTGCGGCGGAGGGACTCGCCCTTGCGCGAGGCCGTGGCCTTGAGCTCGTCCGCGAATCGCGTGAGGTCGCCGGAGAGCCGCTCGGCGAGCTCGTCCGTGCCGGCGGCGAGGAGCCGCACGGCGAGCAGGCCCGCGTTGCGCGCCCCGCCGATCGAGACCGTCGCGACGGGGACGCCGGCGGGCATCTGCACGATCGAGAGGAGCGAGTCCATGCCGTCGAGGGTCTTGAGCGGGACGGGAACTCCGATGACCGGCAGCGTCGTGACGGACGCGAGCATGCCCGGAAGGTGGGCGGCGCCGCCCGCGCCCGCGATGATCACCCGGAGCCCGCGCTCGCGCGCGGACGCTCCATACGCGATCATCTCGTGCGGCATGCGGTGCGCAGAGACCACGTCCGCCTCGAACGGCACGCCGAACTCGGCGAGCGCCTCGGCCGCGGCCTCCATGACGTTCCAGTCGGAGTCGGACCCCATGACGAGGCCGACGAGCGGGCCTGTCTCGTGGGAATGGTCAGCGGCCGGGGCAGTCATGCGCTCTCCTTCGCGGGGTCGGTCAATTCTGTGGACTCGGCGCCGTCGCGGACGATCGTGGCGACCCTCGTTGCGCGCGCGCGGAGTTCCGCCGGGGTCGAGCCGGGCGCACCCACGAGGTTGACATGCCCGATCTTCCGCCCGTCCCGCACCGACTTGCCGTAGGTGTGCACCTTCGCGTCGGCGTCGGCGGCGAGCGCGGCGGGGTACGCGGCGTACAGGTCGGCATTCGCGCCGCCGAGGATGTTCTTCATGACGGCCCACTCGCCGAGCACGCGGGTTCCGCCGAGGGGCAGGTCGAGGACCGCGCGGAGGTGCTGTTCGAACTGGCTCGTGACGCACCCGTCCTGCGTCCAGTGGCCCGTGTTGTGCGGGCGCATCGCGAGCTCGTTGATCAGGAAGCCGGCGCCGCGGCCGGGCGTCTCGAAGAGCTCGGCGGCCATGACTCCCGTCACGCCGAGATCGTTCGCAATGGCGAGGGCGGCGCCCTGCGCGGCCTCCGCGACGGCCGGGTCGAGGCCAGGGGCCGGCACGATGACCTCGTCGCACACGCCGTCGACCTGGATGGTGTACGCGACCGGCCAAGCCCGCGCTGCGCCGCTCGGAGTCCGCGCGATGAGCACCGAGAGCTCGCGCGTGAACGGGACCATCTCCTCCGCCAGGAGCGGCGACATGGCACCGAACCAGTCGATGGATGCGGCGGCGTCCGCCGGCGAGCCGAGCACACGGACGCCCTTGCCGTCGTAGCCGCCGCGCGGCGTCTTGAGCACGATCGGCCAGCCGATCTCGTCGCCGAACGCGATGAGGTCCTCGACGTGGTGCACGGCGGCCCACCGCGGGTTGGGGAGGCCGAGGCGGTCGACGGCGGCGCGCATGCGCAGCTTGTCCTGCGCGTGGACGAGCGCGGCGGGGCCCGGCTGCACGTTGACGCCCTCGGCCATGAGGGCCAGGAGGTGCTCGGTCGGGACGTGCTCGTGGTCGAACGTGAGGACGTCAACGCCGCGGGCGAACTCGCGGAGGTCGTGGAGGTTGCGGTAGTCGCCCACCGGCGCGCTCGGAACGGCCGGGACGGCCGAGACGTCCTCGGCCTCGGCGAGGACGCGCAGTTCGAGCCCAAGGGCGGTGGCGGGAGGGGCCATCATGCGGGCCAGCTGCCCGCCGCCGACGACACCGATCACAGGAAAACTCACCCGCCCAGCCTACCGAACGGGAGCAGACTGATCCGAAGGGGAGAAGCGCACCCGAAGGGAGCGGATCCGCCTGTATGGGAGCAGCTTCACCTGTGAATGCTGTGGACAACCTGAGGGTCGCTTCGAGGGGCCGCGTAGAATGGTGGTTTGAGCGTCCCCGGTGCCGGGGCCCTCGACGGGGGCCGGTGTGCCCTCCGGGAGGGCTCATATCACGCGGGCGGCGGTGAACGAACGTCCCCGGAGGAACATGATCAACGCCATTTCGGATCGATTGAGCGGTCTCGTCTCGCTGTTTTGGCGGGAGGTCGCGAAGTTCGGCACGGTCGGCGGCCTTGCGTTCGTGGTGGACTCCGCGATCTTCATCTGGCTCCTCAACGGCCCTCTGCACAGCGGCGAGGTCTGGGCGAAGTCGATCGCGACGATCGTGGCGAGCATCTTCTCGTGGGTCGCGAACCGCTACTGGACGTTCCGGCACCGCAAGCAGGCCAACGTGATCCGCGAGGCCGTCCTGTTTGCGATCATGAACGGCGTGGGCCTGCTGATCGCCGCTGGCTGCGTCGCCTTCGCCAAGTACGTGCTCCTCATGACGGACAAGGTGTCGATCTTCGTCGCGGGAAGCATCGTGGGCCTGATCCTCGGCACGATCTTCCGCTTCTTCGCGTACCGATTCTGGGTCTTCAACGAAGAGCTCGACGCAGAGCCGGGCTACGAGGGCGACCACGAGATCATCGAAGGCCACCACGAGCACGCGTCCGTTGCCGCGGAGTCTGTCGCGGGGCCCAGCGACCGGTCCGAAAACTAGTTCCGCGGCCGCTCAGCCGGCCGTGATGCGCTCTGCCTGGCGCAGCCGCGGCGTGTCCGCGACCGTGCCGTGGCGGAGGACTGCCGAGCCGTCCGCCGCCCAGGCTCCGAGCAGGGACGCGAGCACCTCGGGCAGCGGCCGCGACGCGTCGACGAGCACGCGCGCACCAGGTTCGGAGGGCGCCGCGAAGCGCTCTAGCAGCTCAGCCTGGCTGAAGGCTTCCCCGCCGAGGTGGGCGGCGCCGTCGTCCGCAGATGGCTCGTCGAACGGATCGAACGAGTCCGCGAACTGGCGCACGAGCGCCGCGTAGTCCAGCTGCCCCGGCCCGAGCGTGTCCGTGAACGAGAGGTCGAGCGCGCCGAGCGCCACCGCTACTTGGGCCGCGCCCGCGGCCGGGCCGGAGCTCGGCTCGGCCGAGAAGACGATGTCCGCCTCGCCGTCCACGAGCACGCCTCCTGCCTGCCAGCCCGCGAGGGCCAGCACGGCACTCTTCCAGTGCCCCGGGAGGTCGAGCCGGAAGCGCGTGCCGGGCTCCGCGTCGAGTTCCTCGACGAGCAGGTTCGACGACTTCGCCGCCCAGTTGTCGAGAACGCGTCCGGACAGCTCGACGCGTTCGCCGTCCGGGCCGTACCACGTGAGCCGGGGCGCGGACGAGTTGCCACTACGGAGTCGGTGGAGCAGTGCGGTGACCGTGGAGTCCATGGATCTATTCTGTCCCCCTCGCGGCGCCTTCCGTCGCGCCGCCACGTACACCGTGTGAGGTGACGGCGCAACGGTGCGGGCGCGACCCGCGGTCGGGCGTGGCGTACACGTCCCACGGAAATTGGACGGATACAATCTCCGCCCCGCGCTTGACTCCACTCGACTTACACGCGTGTAATTAGGACTGGACAGTAACTGCACCGGCATTTGGGGGCCGGTTCCGGAAGCCTTCCGGACTCCGCGGCCTCAACTGGGAGGCCAGTGCAGAACGAACCACCAAGGAGGAGCACCGTGGGACAGGCGGAGCGTTTCCAGAACGATACAGCAGCGGCCGCACAGGCGCTGGGCCACCAGCCTCGGGGAATCCCCGCGGACTGGTACGTGGACCCGGCGGACCCTGAGGCGGGCGAGCGCTACCGCGAGATGTCGGCGGCAGTGCTCGAAGACGCGGCGACAGCGTTTCTGGCCGAGCACGCAGCATATGACCATGACGACGAGGCCGACGAGCCGGAGGAGGACCGCGACGCCGAAGTCGTTTCGCTCCTCGACCGGCAGCCGGCCCCACGGCCGGCCGAGCCGATCTGGCTGACCCTCCTGCGCCCCGCGGCGCCGGTCGAGGGTGAGCTGGCGTGGCAGGTCGACGCGCTGTGCGCGCAGACGGACCCCGAGGCGTTCTTCCCGGAGAAGGGCGGTTCGACCCGGGACGCCAAGAAGGTGTGCAGCTCGTGCACCGTGCGATCTGAGTGCCTTGACTACGCTCTCGAGAACGACGAGCGGTTTGGCATCTGGGGCGGGCTCTCCGAGCGCGAGCGCCGGCGGCTCCGCAAGCGGGCGGTCTGATCCTGGACGGCGTGCACGTCACCGCAGTCGTCGTTGCGCACGACGGCGCAGCCCACCTTCCGCGTACCCTCGCCGCGGTTGCCGCTCAGCACAGGCGGCCCGACGTGGTGCTCGGAGCCGATTCCCGCTCCCGGGACGGCTCCGGCGAGCTCCTGCG
>NZ_JBKZWT010000275.1:0-4776 GCF_047759905.1 Sinomonas sp. G460-2
GCCTCGCTGGATCTGAGGCCTCGGACGAGATCCGTCTCGGGTACGGATACTGCCCCGAGACGTCAGAGCGGCGGCGGGGCCGTCGATTCGCGGACCACGAGCTGCGTCGCGAGCTCGACGCGGTGCGAGTCGAGCTGCTCGCCCCGGGCCTGCCGCAGTAAGGTCCGCAGGGCGGTCCGGCCCATGTCATGAAGCGGTTGGGAGACGGAGGTCAGCGACGGGACCGAGTCCTCGGCGAGCGCCGTGCCGTCGAAGCCGACAAGGCTCAGCTCCTCCGGGACGTGAAGGCCCCGTCGGCGTGCCTCGCGGAGGACTCCGACGGCAATCGAATCGCTCCCGGCGAAGATCGCCGTGGGCCGCTCGCTCAGGGAGAGGAGCCGCGTGAGGCCGTCGATGCCGTGCTCGACGCGGAACTTCCCGTGCGAGATCAGCTCCGGGTCGACGTCGATGCCAGCCGACATGAGCGCCGACAGGTAGCCGTGGAGCCTCGCCTGATTGCACTCGGCGGATTCCGGGCCGCCGAGGTACGCGATCCGTCGGTGCCCGAGGCCCAGTAGGTGCTCCGCCGCCGCCTTCCCTCCGGCCCAGTTCGTGGCGCCAACGCTCACGACGTCCTTGGGCGGCGGATTGAGCGGGTCGATGACGACGACCGGGATGCGCCTGCGCCGGAAGGCCGCGAGGTGGGAATCGCTGAACGCCGACGTCACCAAGATGATGCCCGCGCGCCCTTCGTCGATGAGGCGCTGGGCCCGCCGGCCCAGACCGGGCCCGCCCGGGTGCTCGCTTCCCGTCACGCTGAGCACCACCTCCACGCCGATTGACGCGGCATAGGTGAGGATTCCGTCGAGCACGGTCGCGGAATAGTTCGAATTCACCCCGTCGAAGGCGACCTCGACGACGGACGGCTGCCCCGGGCTCCTCCGCTGGCCTGGGGACTGGTAGCCGGCCTCGTCGAGGGCGGCGAGCACCTTCGCCCGGGTCTCCGCCGAGACATCCTCGCGCCCGTTGACCACCTTCGAGACCGTCGGCGTGGAGACGCCTGTGACGCGCGCGATGGCGGCGAGCGTTGGCTTGCCGTCGGACGAGGTGAGGGTCATGGACCATCCTGAGTTTCGAAAGGTTTTCGCTGAGACTAGTGTCCGGTCGCCGCTGCGACGAGTCAAGGCGGACGACGGCGGCGGGCACCTGGGTGTCTCACTCGCCACAAGCCGGGCCGTGAGCGGGGGCCAACGGCGACGTTTGCGATTCCATGGCCCGCCCTGCATCTTTCGTCAACGATCTGAACTTTATCGGCCCACCCCCTTGACCGTGATTCGAGTCACGTCCTAACGTTGCCTGCAGTTCGACAGTTGAACGAAATATTTCGATAACGGTGCGGTCCGACGGCGGGCCTCATCGAGTGATTCGAGAGGACCAGGCATGGCTGAACCGAAGGCGCTGCGAGTTGGGATGGTCGGGTACGCGTTCATGGGTGCGGCGCACTCGCACGCGTGGCGGACCGCGCCGCGGTTCTTCGACCTCCCGCTGGCTCCCGAGCTGACCGCCGTGGCGGGCCGCGACGCTGAGCGGGTCGCGGCGGCCGCGGCGAAGCTGGGCTGGGGTTCGACCGAGACGGACTGGCGGCGCCTCATCGAGCGCGACGACATCGACCTCATCGATATCTGCACCCCAGGCGACACGCACGCGGACATCGCGATCGCGGCGCTCGAGGCGGGCAAGCACGTGCTGTGCGAGAAGCCGCTCGCGAACTCGGTTGCCGAGGCGGAGCGGATGACGGCGGCCGCGGACGCGGCGGCCGCCCGCGGCGTCGCGTCGATGTGCGGGTTCTCCTACCGCCGGACCCCGGCCCTCTCACTCGCCAAGCGGCTCGTTGACTCGGGCGCGCTCGGGACGATCCGGCACGTGCGCGCCCAGTACCTCCAGGATTGGCTCACGGACCAGAACGCCCCTCTGACGTGGCGGCTCGACAAGTCGAAGTCCGGCTCGGGCTCGCTCGGGGACATCGGTGCGCACATCATCGACGCGGCACAGTGGATCACGGGGCAGACCATCAGCGGCGTCTCCGCGCTGCTCGAGACGTTCGTGACGGAGCGCCCCGTGGGCGGGGACTTCGTGGGTCTCGGGGGCCGCGGCGGCACCGAGGCGGTCAAGGGGCCCGTGACGGTCGACGACGCGGCGATCTTCTCGGCGCGGTTCGACGCTGGCGCTGGGCAGGCAGGGGCGATCGGCGTGTTCGAGGCGACGCGGTTCGCGTTGGGCCGGAAGAACGCGATGCGGCTCGAGCTCAATGGTTCAACCGCCTCGCTCGCGTTCGACTTCGAGGACATGAACTCGCTCTGGTACTACGACGCCGCCGAAGAGCCGAATGCGGGCTTCCGCAAGATCCAGGTCACGGAGCCGGACCACCCGTACACGGGCCACTGGTGGCCGGTGGGCCACGGGCTCGGCTACGAGCACGCGTTCACCCACCAGGTGGTGGACCTCGTCGAGGCGATCGCCTCGGGAAGCCGGCCGACGCCGTCGTTCGCGGACGCGCTCCAGGTGCAGCGCGTCCTGGCAGCCGTCGAGGCGAGCGCCGCGGACGAGTCCCGCTGGACCAAGGTTTAGGACCCCCGGGGTTGGGGCCGAGGGAGGACTGAGGAGGAAACATGGCACGACCGATCACCTTGTTCACGGGCCAGTGGGCCGATCTGCCGTTCGAGGAGGTTGCGCGGCTCGCCGGGGAGTGGGGCTTCGACGGGCTCGAGATCGCCTGCTGGGGCGACCATCTGGATCCGGTCCGGGCCGCCCAGGACGACGCGTACGTCCAGGACCGTCTCGACATCCTCAAGCGCAACGGCCTCGAGGTGTTCGCGATCGCGAACCACCTCACGGGCCAGGCCGTGTGCGACGACCCGATCGACGCGCGGCACGAGGGCATCCTCGCCCCGGAAGTGTGGGGCGACGGCGACCCCGAGGGCGTGCGGGCGCGGGCGACTGAGGTCATGAAGGCCACGGCGCGGGCCGCGGCCCGGCTCGGGGCGAAGACGGTCACGGGGTTCACGGGCTCGTCGATCTGGAAGGCGGTCGCGATGTTCCCGCCGGTGCCTGACGGGATGATCGAGGCCGGCTACCAGGACTTCGCGGACCGGTGGAACCCGATCCTGGATGTCTTCGACGAGGTCGGGGTCGGGTTCGCGCTCGAGGTGCACCCATCCGAGATCGCCTATGACTACTGGACCGCCAAGCGGACCCTCGAGGCGATCGGGCACCGGGAGTCGTTCGGGCTGAACTTCGACCCGTCCCACTTCATCTGGCAGGACCTGGACCCGGTGATGTTCCTGCAGGACTTCGCGGAGAAGATCTTCCACGTCCATGTCAAGGAGTCGGTCCGCCAGCTCAACGGGCGCAACGGCCGGCTCGGCTCGCACCTCGCGTGGGCTGACCCGCGCCGGGGCTGGGACTTCGTCACGGCCGGGCACGGGCACGTCGAGTGGGAGCCGATCTTCCGAACCCTCAACGCTATCGGCTACGAGGGGCCCACGAGCATCGAGTGGGAGGACGCCGGCATGGATCGCCTCGTCGGGGCCCCGCAGGCCCTCGCGCTCGTGCAGGGCCTCGCCCAGATCTCTCCGCCCGCCGCGGCGTTCGACGCCGCCTTCAGCAGCCGGTGAGGTCGCGCGCGAGGCGCGGCACCGCCGTACGTCCGCGCCTCCGACGCCCGCCTAGCGTTGCGCCGTCACCTTCGCAGGGTGCGCACCCCGGACGTGACGGCGCAACCGGAATTCCGCAACCAACCAAAGGACAGCAGTGACAACCACCAAGAACGCGCTCGTGGTGCGCGGGGGCTGGGACGGGCATCAGCCCATCGAAGCCACCGACCTGTTCATCCCGCACCTCAGAGCGAACGGCTACGACGTGCGCGTCGAGGAATCGCCCAAGATCTACGCGGACGCCGAGTACATGGCGAGCGTGGACCTCGTGATGCAGTGCATGACGATGTCCACGATCGAGAAGGATGAGTTCGAGGGGCTCCGCGCGGCCGTCGAGAACGGGACGGGCCTCGCGGGCTGGCACGGCGGGATCGCGGACTCGTACCGGAACACATCGGACTACCTGCACCTCATCGGCGGGCAGTTCGCGTGCCACCCGGGCAAGCATCCGGACGAGCGGATCGGGGAGCAGTCGGACAATTACGTCCCGTACACCGTGAACATGCTCCCCGCTGCCGCGGGCCACCCCATCACGCAGGGCATCGGGGACTTCGACCTCGTGACTGAGCAGTACTGGGTCCTGGCCGATGACTACATCGACGTCCTCGCGACCACCACCCAGAAGGTCAGGGAGTGGGACCCGTGGCACCGCGAGGTGACATCTCCCGCGATCTGGACCCGGCAGTGGGGCATGGGCCGCATCTTCGTGTGCACGCCCGGGCACCGGGTCGAAATCCTCGAGGACGCCAACGTCCGCACGATCGTCGAAAGGGGCCTCCTGTGGGCGAGCCGGTAGGAAGGGAAAGCCCGCTGCGAGTCGGGATCGTGGGCTGCGGGAAGATCGTGGGCCAGTACCTCGAGAGCTTCCGGCGGCTCGAGCGGGTGCGGCTCGTTGCGGTCGCGGACCTCGATATGGAACGGGCGCGGGCCGTCGCCGCGGAGTGGAACGATGGCGCAACGGGCGACGGCGGGACGGGCGACGGCGGGACGGGCGACGCCGTGCGCGCGGTGAGCGTCGAGGGACTCGTGGCCGCGTCCGACGTGGACCTGGTCCTGAACCTGACCATTCCGGCCGCGCACGCCG
>NZ_JBKZWT010000276.1:0-4769 GCF_047759905.1 Sinomonas sp. G460-2
CGGGAGCTCCTGGACGAAGAACGGGGCGTCGCCCTGGACCATGACCGCGAGCGCCGCCGCGATCTCCGCCGCGGGGACGTCGTGCTCCGCCTCGTAGGACGCGATGAGCTCGCGGAAGAGGGAGACATCCTCGGTCTCGAGCGTGTCCGTGATCTGGTCCGCGAACTTGCTCATGCGCAGCGAGTTGACCGTCTCCGCCGTCGGCAGCGACATCTGCTCGACGGACTGGTGGGTCGCCTTCTCGATGGCGCGGAGAAGGAACTTCTCGCGCGGGGTCATGAACAGGATCGCGTCGCCCTTGCGCCCGGCGCGGCCCGTGCGGCCGATCCGGTGGACGTAGCTCTCGGTGTCGTGCGGGATGTCGTAGTTGACCACGTGGCTGATGCGCTCGACGTCGAGGCCACGGGCCGCGACGTCCGTCGCCACGAGGATGTCGATCTTGCCCTCGCGCAGCGCCTCGACCGTGCGCTCGCGCTGCGCCTGGGCGATGTCGCCGTTGATCGCGGCGGCCTGGAAGCCCCGCGCCTTGAGCTTGTCGGCGAGATCCTCGGTGGCCATCTTGGTGCGCACGAACGCGATGACGCCGTCGAAGTCCTCGACCTCGAGAATGCGGGTGAGCGCGTCGACCTTGTGCGAGCCCATGACCTGCACGAAGCGCTGACGGATGTTCGTCCCCGTGGTGGTCTTGGACTTGACCGTGATCTCTTCGGGATCGTTGAGGTACTGCTTCGACATGCGGCGGATCTGGGACGGCATGGTCGCCGAGAAGAGCGCCACCTGGCGGCCCTCCGGCGTCTCCTGGAAGATCCGCTCGACGTCGTCGGCGAAGCCCATGCGCAGCATCTCGTCGGCCTCGTCGAGCACGAGGTACTGGAGCTCCGAGAGGTCGAGCGAGCCCTTCTCGAGGTGGTCGATCACGCGGCCGGGCGTGCCGACCACGACCTGGGCGCCGCGGCGGAGTCCCGCGAGCTGGGGGCCGTAGGCCGAACCGCCGTAGACCGGCAGGACCGTGAAGTCCTCGAGGTGCTTCGCGTAGGAGGTGAACGCCTCCGCGACCTGAAGCGCGAGCTCGCGGGTCGGGGCGAGCACGAGCGCCTGCGTGGCGCGGGACGGGCCGTTCTGATCGTGGAGCTCCGCGAGGCGCGAGAGCGCCGGGACGGCGAACGCCGCGGTCTTGCCGGTACCCGTCTGGGCGAGGCCCACGACGTCGCGGCCCTCGAGGAGCAGCGGGATCGTGGCGGCCTGGATGGGCGAGGGCTTCTCGTAGCCGACGTCGCGCAGCGCGGCCAGGACGCGGCCGTCGATGCCAAGGTCGGTGAACAGGACGCCGCGCTCTTCGTTCTCCTGCGGGGCGTCCTCCTGCGAGGAGTTCTCCTGCGCGGCGTTCTCCTGCGGAGAGTTTTCCTGCGGGGCGCTCTGGGAAGTCGCGTCAGAGTCGGTCTCGGCGGCGGCGTTCAGGGCGTCAAGGATTTCAGACATAGGGGTGTCCTCGGGGTTGGGGAGCCTCGGGCGGCTCGTCGGTCAAATACCGAAGCCCGGCGCTATCTCAATCCCGTGGCAGGACTTCTCGCTGCATTTCGGCGCCACACGCGCACTGTCAGCGTTTACTTCAGCCGGACTCCCCTATGAAACTGCCCGCCTAGCGGGCCCCAACACGCTCTACTCCTGCCTCAACAATTGGGCAAGAAAAGGGAATACCGGCGCAGTGGGGGATACAACTACTGTACAGGACGCACGACGGCGACCACGCGCCGTCGTCCGCCAGCGCACCGTGAGCTTGGGCACAGTGAGTTTTCTTGGGCACAGTGAGCTTTCTTAGGCACAGTGAGCTTGGGCACAGTGAGTTTTCTCGGGCTACGTTGGGGTCATGCCCCCAAACCCCCTCGGCCGTGCCCTGCGCCACCGGCGAGCCGGCCACGACAAGCTCGTCTGGGAGCGTCCCGACCTGCGGGCCCCCGAGGACTTCGCGCTCGACGATGCGCTCCGCGCCATGACCGGGCATGTCATAGTGCGGGCACGGCTCGACGGCACCTACGAGATCCGGTAACTGCGCGCGGAGGCGACTGCAGCACCCAACCGTCCCTTCTGCGGCACAACCGCTCGGTAGAGGCATAACCGCCCCGCACGCGGGACGGTTATGCCTCTGGCAGACGGCTATGCAGCGCGAGGGACGGGCGTGCGGCGCGGGGACGGGCGTGCGGCGCGAGGACGGTCGTGCAGCGCGAGGGACGGCCGTGCAGCACGAGGGACGGCCGTGCAGCGCGAGGGACGGTCGTGCGGCGCGGGGACGGCTGCCCTAGGAGCGGCCGAGCGCCCGGTCGATGTACGGGCGGATCTCGGCTGCGAGGCGGATGACCCCCTCGGCCTCGGCGTCAAGGAGCGCCTCGGCGCGCTCTGGCGTCGGGTCCGCCATCCACTCCCCCACGCGCACGCCGTGGTCCGGAACATGCTCGACCGCGAACACCTCGCCGGCCTCGAGGTCGCCCGGCGTGATGACGCGGAGGTACGCGCCGGAGAGGCCGGAGGCCATGAACCGCTTGACCCAGCCGTCTTCGCCCATGCGGCGCGCGAACGTCGCGCACGGGATTCGCGGCATCGTGACTTCGAGAAGCGTCCCGCCCGGGAAGCGCCACCGCTCGCCGATCACGGCCTTGCTCGCCGTGATCCCCTCGACCCTCAGGTTCTCCCCGAAGAAGCCGGGCGGGATCTCCCGACCGAGCTCGCGCGCCCACAGCGCGGCATCGTCCTCGGAGTACGCATAGACGGCCTTGTTCTCGCCGCCGTGGTTCGCGCGATCGGCCTGGACGTCCCCGTGGAGGCCGAGCCGGCGCACGCGCACGGGCCCCTCGACCGGCCGCTTGTCGATGGCGGTGACGCCCACGGTTCCGGGATCGGACAGGAGCTGCTGGACGCGGCAGACGGCGACGACGCGGGCGGTCTTCATGGCCCCAAAGCCTACCCGCGACGGCGGCCCGATGGAGCCTCGACGGCCCTCGTCACGGGTCGAAGCGGTAGCCGATGCCGGCCTCGGTCTTGAGGTGGCGGGGGTCCGACGGATCGCGCTCGAGCTTGCGGCGCAACTGGGCCATGTAGACGCGCAGGTACTGCGTCTCCTTCGCGTACGCGGGGCCCCAGACCTGAGTGAGCAGCTCGCGCTGCGTCACGAGCGTGCCGGGCTGCCGCACGAGCAGCGCGAGAATGTTCCACTCCGTCGGGGTGAGGCGCACGTCGCTCCCGTCGCGCACCACGCGGCGTGCGGCGAGGTCCACGCTGAAGTCCGCGGTTTGGACTCGCGGCGTCTCGGGGCGTACTGCGCCGCGACGCGCCGCGGCACGGAGGCGCGCGAGGAGCTCTTCGAGGCCGAACGGTTTCGTCACGTAGTCGTCCGCGCCGGCGTCGAGGGCCTCGACCTTGTCCTCGGCAGCATGCCGGGCCGAGAGCACGATGATCGGCACCGTGGTCCACTCCCGCAGGCGCCGGATCACTTCGACGCCGTCCATGCCGGGCAGGCCGAGATCGAGCACCACGATGTCCGTCGTGGCCTTCGCCGCGGCCTCGAGGGCGGCCTCGCCGGACGGCGCCGTGATCGCCTCGTAGCCGTGCACCCGCAGGTTGATCTGGAGCGCCCGCGCGATCTGGGCCTCGTCCTCGACGACGAGCACGCGCGTCACGGCGCGGACTCCACGGAAGGCGCGGTCCCGCCGTCGAACGCGGAAGGCGCGGTCCCGCCGTCGTGCGCGGAAGGCGCGGTCCCGCCGTCGAACGCGAGAGACTCCGGGCCGCCGTCGGACGCCGCGAGCGGAAGGATCACGCGCATCGTCAGGCCGCCGCCAGGCGTCTGCCCGGCCACGATGCGGCCGCCCATCGCCTCGACAAAGCCCTTCGCGACGGCCAGGCCCAGCCCGACCCCGCCCGTGCGGTCGCCCGAATCACCCGCCCGCTGGAACGGGCTGAAGACCGCGAGGATCTGGTCGGGCGGGATGCCGTCGCCGTGGTCGATGACGCGGAGCTCGCCAGCCGTAGCGCCCCCCGGGTCCGGGTCGCTGAGGCCGGCCTCGAGCTCCACGGAAGATTCCGGCGCGTGCTTGAGCGCGTTCTCGACGAGGTTCGCGACCACGCGCTCGAGCAGCACGGGATCGGCCTCGACGGCGGGGGCCGCCGCCGGGACCCAGTCCTGGACGCGTCCCTCCGCCTCCCCGCGCCACTCGTGGACGATCTCGCGCCAGCGCACGGCACGCAGGAGCGGCGTGACGCTGTCCGCGGAGATGCGCGACATGTCGAGCAGATTCCCAACGAGCACCGAGAGGCGGTCGGTGTAGTCCTCGATGGTCGCGAGCAGCTCGGCCCGCTCCTCGGGCGAGAAGTCGACGCCGGGCTGGCGGAGGCTGCTCACGCTGAGCTTGATGCCCGAAAGCGGCGTGCGGAGGTCGTGGGAGACCGCACGGAGGATCGAGGTGCGGATCGAGTTGCCCTCCTCGAGGCGTCGATTGGCCTCGCGGCTCGACTCGAGCTGAAGGCCCTGGCGGATCGCCACGAGATAGGCCCCAAACGCCTGCATCATGCGAAGATCGGCAGGCTCAAGCACTCGGCCTCCCGCGAGGAGCGTGTAGCGCTCGTCGGCCACGACCGCGCTGTCCGCGGCGGCTGGCGTGACTGGCGGCGCCTCTCCAACGCTCGCGACGACCTCCCACCCGGGGGCCTCCGCCTGCGACGTCTCCGGCTCGCGGCGGTCGATGAGCGTGACTGCCCGGAGTCCGAGCGCCGAGCGG
>NZ_JBKZWT010000277.1:0-4761 GCF_047759905.1 Sinomonas sp. G460-2
TCAGTACCGGCCTTATCAGTACCGGGCTGATCAGTGGCCCGGAGTCGCGGCCTCCTCGAGGAAGTCGTCCGACTTGGCGGCACGGAAGTGCTTGGTCAGGTACATCATGAGCGCCGCAAGGAAAGCGAAGACACCGAGGGAGACAACGCCCCACACGCCACTGCTCGTCTTGAACGCTTCGTTGATGCTCGTGCGCATGAGCGGCGCCACGAAGCCGCCGAGGTTGCCGAGCGAGTTGATGAGGCCGATGCCGGCCGCGGCGGCAGCCCCCGTGAGGAACGAGGTCGGGTAGGCCCACGTGATCGGGCCCACCGTGAGGAAGCTCGCGACAGCCAGGGTGATGAACAGGATGCCGAGGAGCGGCTGGCTGTTCGCTCCCGCCCAGCCTGAGGCGAGGATGAACACGCCCGTGCCGATGTAGAGCAGGGAGCCCCAGTTCCGGCGTCGCGCGACGGTGTGCGCGGCCTTGCCCAGGAAGTAGCACGCGAAGAGGCCCACGAACCACGGGATCGCGGAGACGAGCCCAACCTCCCAGCCCACCTTCTTGCCGAGCAGACCCGCGACCTGCTGGGGCAGGTAGAACGTGGTGCCATAGACGGCGATCTGCAGAGCGAAGTAGATGACTGTGAAGTACCAGACCTTCCAGTTCGCCATCGCACGCCAGATCCCGTTCGGGCCGTCCTCGGTGCGCACTCGGTCCTCGACGGCCATGGCGCCCGAGAGCGCGGCCTTCTCGTCGTCGTCGAGGAACTTCGCCTTGGCCGGGCTGTTCGTGAGCAGGAACAGTGACGCGATGCCCGCAACGACGGCGAGGAGGCCCTCGACGAAGAACATGACCTGCCAACCGCGGGCGAAGCCGAGCGCGTCGCCGAAGCTGATGAGCCCGCCGCTCAGCGGCGCGCCGATCATCTGCGAGAACGGCTGGGCCAGGTAGAAGATCGCGAACATCTGCACGCGGACCTTGTTGGGGAACCACTCCGCGAGGAACATGATGACGCCCGGGAAGAGCCCGGCCTCGGTCACACCGAGCAGGAACCGCAGCGTCGTGAACATCGTGTCGTTGGTCGTGAACGCGAAGGCGGCCGCGACGATCCCCCAGGTGATCGCGATGCGGGCGAGCCAGAAGCGCGCGCCGAAGCGCTTGAGGAGGAGGTTGCTCGGCACTTCGAACAGCGCGTAGCCGATGAAGAAGATGCCGGCTCCGAGTGCGAAGGCGCCATCGCTCACGCCGCGGTCCACGCGGAGGGCGGCCTCGGCAAAGCCGACGTTCGTCCTATCGAGGAACGCGACGAAATAGAGGATGACGAGCATCGGCATGAGATGCCGCGCTGCCTTCGAGATGGCGGACTTGAGCGCGCCGTCCTGCAGGGATGGCGCAAGAGTCCGCTCGGCGGATGAGGACACGTCAGCTCTCCTTTGAGATGAACCTTCGGGGTTGACCCTTGTGGGTTGAACGTTGCTTGAGTGATGGTGCGCGTGCGTTGCAGGTACTGCCAGGTTGGTGCTGTGCGGTGGTGCTGTGCGGTGGTGCTGCCAGATTGGTGCTGTGCGACGCCCTGGGTGCGAGGGCCGCGGGTGCAGGGCCTAGCGGCCCTGCACGATGGTGACGACGCCGAAGACGACGAACACGATCCCGATCGCGAGGAACGCGAACCGTGACTTCGACCACGTGCCGAAGAGGGACTTCACAACGGGTACTCCTTTCGTGATGCTGTCGAACCGGGCAGGCTGCCCGAACCGGGCATGCTGCCCGAACCGGGCATGCTGCCCGAACCGGGCATGCTGCCCGAACCGGGCAGGCTGCCCGAACCGGGCATGCTGCCCGAACCGGCCCGCGGCTTGCCCGGGCCGCGTGCCAGGCTCAGTGCATGTAGAGCCCGCCGTCGACGTTCAGGGTCTGGCCCGTGACGAAGCCGGCGTCCTCGCTGATGAGGTACGCGATGGCCGCGGCGATGTCGCGCGGAGTCCCAATGCGCGGCAGCACGCCGTCGGCCGCCATCTTCTCCTTGCGCTCCTCGGTGAGGGTGCCGCCCATGATGTCCGTGTCGATGGGCCCGGGGGAGATGACGTTGACCGTGACGCCCTGATGGCCGAGCTCGCGCGCGACGCTGCGGGAGAAGCCGATCACGCCTGCCTTCGCGGCGGAGTAGACCGTCTTGCTGTACGTTCCGCCGCCGCGCTGCGCGGACACCGAGGAGAGGCTCACCACGCGGCCCACCCCGTTCTTGACCATCGACTCGGCGGCCCGGCGCGTCGCGTAGTGGACGCCGTTCATGTTGATGCCCATGACCCGGTTCCATTCGTCGGCGGTGACCTCGAGGTACGGGACCGGGGAGGAGACACCGGCGAGGTTCACGAGCGCGACGATCTGGGGGAGGGTGCCCTCGAGCTCGTCGAACGCGGCGCGGACCTGGGACTCGTTCGAGACGTCCGCACCGGCGCCGGCTGCAGCGACGCCGTGCTCGAGCGCGATCTCCTCTGCGACGCGCTTCGCGGCCTCTGCCTCGAGGTCGATGATGCCGATGTTCCAACCGCGCTCGGCGAGGTAGTGCGCGGTCGCGCGGCCGATGCCCCGCGGGGACGCGGCGCCAGTGAGGACAACGGTGCGGGATTCGGGGAAGGCAGTCATGTGCGTGGTTCTCCTGATTGATCGGCTAGTTGATGGGCGCGGGGCCGAGCTCGTCCATGAGTTTCTTGATGGCCACGTAGGCCTTGTTCCGGTACGCGACGAGCTCGGGGATCCGCTCGGCGGGCACATCGAGGTAGCCCGCGCCGGACTTCGTGCCGAACTTCCCGGCGTCGACGAGCTCACGGAGCGACTCGGGCGTCGCAAATCGCTCGGGCCAGCGGGTCTGGAGCGACGCGTAGCAGAACGAGTACACGTCCAGCCCGGCCATGTCCGCGATCGCGAACGGGCCGAACGCGGGGAGTCGGAAGCCGAACGTCGTGCGGACGATCGTGTCGATGTCGTCCGCGGTCGCGATGCCCTCCTCGACGATCTGGGTTGCCTCGTGGAAGAGCGCGTACTGGAGCCGGTTGAGCACGAAGCCGGTCGCGTCCTTGACCCGAGCGGTCTCCTTGCCGGTCGCCGCGACGAGTTCCTCGACGAAGGGCAGGATCGCCCCGTCCGTCCCGGCGTGCGGGATGAGCTCGACGCCGGGGATGAACGGCGCGGGGTTCGAGAAGTGCACGCCGAGGAACCGCTCGGGCCCCGTCACCGCTTCGGCGAGGCTGCCGATGAGGATCGTCGACGTGTTCGAGCCGATGATCGCGTCGGGGCGCGCGGCGGCGCTGATGCGGCGGAGCGTCGCGTGCTTGATCTCGATCTTTTCCGGGACGGCCTCCTCGATGAAGTCGGCGTCCGCGACGGCCTCCTCGATCGAGGCAGCAGCCGTCAGGTTCGCCTCGATGCGCTCGACGGCATCGGCCGGGAAGAGGCCCTGCTCGGCGAAGTCGGCGGCCTCGGCGAGGAGCCGGTCATAGTTCTTCTTGGCGATTTCCTCGGTGATGTCGGCGATCTTGACGGTGGCGCCGGCAAGGGCGAGCGACTGGGCGATGCCGCCTCCCATGTAGCCGGAGCCGACGACGGCGATTCTGCGGAGAGTCATTGGAGTCCTCCTTTGGACCGGGCTGCTTGAGGGCCGTCAGGCCTTGGGCAGCAGGGTGCGGATGTACTTCTGATTGGCCGCGCACACGCCGAGGCTGTCGCCCCCGTAATGCTCGGCGAGGATGATGCCGTTGAAGCCGAGCTTGACGGCGTCGCGGAACACCTGGCGGTAGTTGATGAGGCCGGCCTCCATGGTCGACGGCGTCGACGTCGCCCAGGTGCCGTCCGCGGACTCGTCGCGCGCGTAGTTCTTGACGTGCCAGTAGTTGGCGTACGGGAGCGTCTTGGCGAAGAGCTCGCGCCAGTCCTCGACGGGCCGGTGCAGACGGATGAGGTTCGCGACGTCCGGGTTGAGGCCCACGTTGTCGAGGCCCACCTCCTCGACGAAGCGCACGGCGCTGTCTGCCGTGCCGAGGTACGTGTCCTCGTACAGCTCGAGCGCGACGGGCAGCCCGAGCTCCGCGGCGTGCTTGCCGAGCTCGCGGATGCGACGGACGGCGAGGTCCCACATCTCGGGATCGTCCGGATCCTTCGGCCCCTCGGCGGTCCAGAACCAGAGCGCCTTGCGCTGCGCGTCGCTGAACGGCTGGTGCAGGCCGGTCGAGAACACCTGCATGCCCCATTCGGCGGCGGCGTCGATGGTGCGGTGCGCGTAGGCGAGGTTCCGCTCGTCGTGGCCCGGCATGATGACGCTCTGGCGCTGGAGGTGCACGGACGGGATGCCCACGCCGTGGGACGCGGCGATCGCGAGGAACTCGTCGCGGCGCGAGGGCTCCAGGTCTGCGGGCCGCACGTGGCTGTCAGCGAGTTCGGCGAGCGTGAAGCCCACGTCCTCGATCTGGGCGAACATGTCGTCCCAGACCTCGGGGGAGGCCTCGTGCAGGCTCACGCCGTTGGCGTCGCGCGCCGCGAAGCCGTGGAGGCACGTCGCGATCGGCCAGGTTTCGGCGGTGTAGGGAGGGTGGTTCTCCGGCATGGTGCTCCGTTGCATCGGTGGACTGTCTGCATCGGCAGATCGGGAATGATCGTAGATCCTATAGGATATATAGTGCTCGGAATCACTCGCTGGGTCAAGGGCGGCGACGGGCCCAAGACTGCTGCAGGCAGCCGGCTAGCTCGCCCCGCGCCGCTCAGGCGCCACGACCCTGACGACC
>NZ_JBKZWT010000278.1:0-4736 GCF_047759905.1 Sinomonas sp. G460-2
CGCTCGACCCCGCCCGTGCGCAAGCTCGCGAAGGATCTCGGCGTGGACCTGACCGCGGTCCGCGGTTCTGGGCCCCGGGGTCTCGTGACCCGGGACGACATCCTGCGTCGGGTGGGCACTCCGGAGCCGGAGGTCCTGGAGGGGCAGATGCCGGCTCGGGAGATCCGACAGCTGCGGGTCGCTCCCGAGGCTGGTGAACGCGAGACGCGCACGCCGATCCGCGGGGTCCGGAAGCAGACGGCCGCGGCGATGGTGGCGAGCGCGTTCTCGGCGCCCCACGCGAGCGAGTTCCTGACTGTCGACGTCACGCCAGCGATGGAGCTCCTCGCACGGCTCAAGGCGTCGAAGGCGTTTTCGGGCGTCAAGATCACGCCCATGACGCTCGTCGCGAAGGCCGTGCTCGTCGCCCTCCGCCGGAGCCCCTCGCTCAACTCGCGGTGGGACGAGGCCGCCCAAGAGATCGTCCAGTACCACTACGTGAACCTTGGCTTCGCGGCCGCCACGCCACGGGGCCTCATGGTTCCGAACGTCAAGGACGCGGACTCGATGGACCTCACGCAGCTCGCGGAGGAGATCAGCCGGCTCGCGACATCGGCGCGCGAGGGCCATGTGAGCCCCGCGGACCTCACGGGTGGGACGCTCACGATCACGAACATCGGCGTCTTCGGCGTCGACGCCGGCACGCCCATCCTCAATCCGGGGGAGGCGGCGATCCTCGCGATGGGCCAGGTGCGCCGCCTGCCGTGGGAGTACCGCGGCGAGGTCGCCCTGCGCGACGTCGTCACGCTCTCGCTCTCGTTCGACCACCGCCTCGTTGACGGCGAGCAGGCCTCCCGCTTCCTCGCCGATGTCGGCGCCATCATGGCCGACCCGGGCATGGTCATCGCGATGGTGTGACCCTTGAGGTCACGGGCCTCTAGATCACGGGCTTGACGGCCCTGGCGCGGGTGCAGCCAGGGCCGCAAGCGCCATCGCCTCGAGGAGGCGCCGGGCGCGCCCGGCGGGAACCCTGCCGCCGCCCACCGAATGTGGGGTCGAATTGATGAGCCCGAAGGCCGCTTGCGCCCGGACGCGGAGCTCGGCCGGGGAGGCATCGGGGTGCAGCCCCGCGAGGGCGCGCGCCCACACGTCGACGTATCGGCGCTGGAGGCTGCGCACCGAGGAGCGGTCGTCGGGGGAGAGATTCGTGAAATCCCGGTCCTGGACCCGAATGACGTCCGGCTTGGACAGAGCGAAGTCCACGTGAAAGGCGACGAGCGCGCGGAGGACGCCGTCGCCGTCGTTCGCGGTATCGCGGAGCCCGCCGCCTGCCACCCGCAGTCCGCCCTCGAGCAGCTCCTCGCTCACGCCCACGAGGAGCGCGCCGAGCACAGCCTGCTTGCCCGCGAAGTGGCGGTAGATCGCCGGGCCGCTGACGCCGGCCGCGGCACCGAGGTCGTCGAGCGAGACGCCCGCGAAGCCCTGCGCTGCGAACAACCCGGCGGCGGCGTCGAGCAGCGCCTGCCGGCGGACCGCCTTCGCTTCGCTTCGGGGGCTGGGGCTCTCGCTCATGTGCTTCTCCTGGAACAGCCATCCTGTGCTGGACATCACAGTTAATCAAGACTAACTTGGATTCCAGTTAATCGTCACTAACCCAAGGCGGGAATCGATGGAGACGCTTGTCAGCCGCGTCGACCCGGCGGGCGCCGAATTCGCCGAGAACGACGCCGCGCAGCGGGCCCTCGCGGGCGAGCTCGCCGAACGCCTCGCCGTCACGGCCCTCGGCGGGCCCCAGCGCTCGCGCGAGCGGCATGTGGCCCGCGGCAAGCTGCTCCCGCGCGAGCGGATCGACGCCCTCCTCGACGAGGGGTCGCCCTTTCTCGAGATCGCGCCGCTTGCGGCGAACGGCATGTATGGCGACGAGAGCCCCGGCGCGGGCGTGATCGCGGGCATTGGCCTGATCCACGGCCGCCACGTGCTCGTCATCTCGAACGACGCGACGGTCAAGGGCGGCACGTACTACCCCCTGACGGTCAAGAAGCACCTTCGGGCGCAGGAGATCGCGCTCGAAAATCGCCTCCCGTGCGTGTACCTCGTGGACTCGGGCGGCGCGTTCCTTCCGCGGCAGGACGAGGTCTTCCCTGACCGCGACCACTTCGGGCGCATCTTCTACAACCAGGCCCGCATGTCCGCGGCGAAGATCCCGCAGATCGCGGCCGTCCTCGGCTCGTGCACTGCCGGTGGCGCGTACGTGCCCGCGATGAGCGACGAGACGGTGATCGTGCGCAATCAGGGCACGATCTTCCTGGGTGGGCCGCCGCTCGTGAAGGCGGCCATCGGCGAGATCGTCTCCGCCGAGGAACTCGGGGGCGGGGAGGTCCACGCGCGGATCTCCGGTGTCGCCGACCACCTCGCGGAGAACGACGAGCACGCCCTCGAGACGGTCCGGGGCATCGTCGCGACGCTCCCCGCGCCGCGGAAGGCTACGTGGGACGTGGCCGTCGCCGTTGAGCCCAAGGTCGAGGAGCGCGAGCTGTACGGGGCCGTCCCGACGGATGTCAACGCCCAGTATGACGTGCGCGAGGTGATTGCCCGGCTCGTCGACGCGAGCGCGTTCCACGAGTTCAAGAAGGAGTACGGCTCGACGCTCGTGACGGGCTTCGCCCGGATCCACGGCCACCCCGTAGGGATCGTCGCGAACAACGGGGTCCTGTTCTCGGAATCGGCCATGAAGGGCGCGCACTTCATCGAGCTGTGCGACCAGCGCGGCATTCCGCTCGTGTTCCTGCAGAACATCTCGGGGTTCATGGTGGGCCGTGACGTCGAGCGCGGCGGCATCGCGAAGCACGGCGCGAAGATGGTCACGGCCGTCGCGACCACGCGCGTGCCCAAGCTCACGGTCGTGATCGGCGGCTCGTTCGGCGCGGGCAACTACTCGATGTGCGGGCGTGCGTACTCGCCGCGCTTCCTCTGGATGTGGCCGGCGAGCCGCATCTCGGTCATGGGCGGCAACCAGGCGGCGAGCGTCCTCGCGACCGTCAAGCGCGAGCAGCTCGAGGGGCATGGCGAGGAATGGTCCGCCGAGGACGAGGACGCGTTCAAAGCGCCCATCAAGGCCCAGTACGAAGCCCAGGGCAGCCCCTACTATTCGACGGCCCGGCTGTGGGACGACGGCGTGATCGACCCGGCCGACACGCGCCGCGTCCTCGGCATGGCCCTCGACGTCGTCGCCCTGGCCCCGCTGCCCGAGACGTCCTTCGGCGTCTTCAGGATGTGAGGACCGTGAGTCTGATCCAGAAAGTCCCGCTCTTCACCAAGGTCCTCGTCGCGAATCGCGGCGAGATCGCGTGCCGCGTCATGCAGACCCTGCGGCGGCTCGACATCCCGTCCGTCGCCGTCTACAGCGACGCCGACGCCGGTGCGCGCCACGTTCGCGAGGCCGATGAGGCCGTCCGCATCGACCCCGCTCCCATGGGCCCCCAGACCCCGGTGCAGAGCTACCTCAACATCGGCGGGATCGTCGAGGCCTGCCGCGCCGTCGGCGCGGACGCCGTCCACCCCGGCTACGGCTTCCTGAGCGAGAACGAGGCGTTCGCCCGCGCGCTGGAGGAGGCCGGCATCGCGTTCGTGGGCCCGGGCGTCGAGGCGCTCACGGTCATGGGAGACAAGATCAGCGCGAAGAACCACGTCGCGGGCTTCGGCGTACCGGTGGTGCCCGGCATCGCCCGCCCCGGGCTCACCGATGCGGAGCTTGTCGAGGCGGCCGACGGCGTGGGGTACCCGCTGCTCATCAAGCCTTCCGCCGGGGGCGGCGGCAAGGGCATGCACGTGGTCGAGTCCGCGGACGAGCTTCCCCGCGTCCTCGCGACGGCACGCCGCGTCGCGGCCGCCGCGTTCGGCGACGACACGCTCTTCCTCGAGCGGCTCATCCGCGCCCCACGGCACATTGAGGTGCAGGTCCTCGCTGACCAGCACGGGACCACGATCCATCTCGGCGAGCGCGAATGCTCGCTCCAGCGGCGGCACCAGAAGGTCATCGAGGAGGCGCCGTCGCCGCTGTTCGACACGCCCCTCGGCGCCGAGACGCGCGAGCGCATCGGCAAGGCCGCGTGCGACGCGGCACGAAGCGTCGGCTACACCGGAGCCGGAACCGTCGAGTTCCTCGTGAGCGACGAGGCCCCGGACGAGTTCTTCTTCATGGAGATGAACACGCGCCTCCAGGTCGAGCACCCCGTGACCGAGATGGTGACGGGCGTGGACCTCGTGGAGCAGCAGCTGCGTGTCGCGGCCGGCGAGCCGCTCCGACTTGCGCAGGCGGACGTGCGGCTCAACGGGCACGCCATCGAGGCGCGGGTGTACGCCGAGTCGCCGCAACGGGGCTTCCTCCCCGCGACGGGCCGGGTCGAATTCCTGTCCGAGCCTGCGGGGGAGGGGGTGCGCGTCGACAGCTCGCTCGTCGAAGGGCTCGAGATCGGCGCCGACTTCGACCCCATGCTGTCCAAGGCCATCGCCTGGGGTCGGGATCGCGCGGAGGCACTCGAGCGGCTTGACGCCGCGCTCGCGGGGTACACGCTCCTCGGCGTCCAGACGAACATCGAGTACCTGCGCCTCCTCCTCTCCGACGCCGAGGTTCAGGCGGGTCACCTCGACACGACGCTCATCGAGCGGCGCCTCGAGCACCTCGCGTTCCGCGAGCCCGGCGCCCCCGAGTACGTCGCCGCCGCGCTGCTCTCGGAGCGCATCGGCGAGCCCGACGC
>NZ_JBKZWT010000279.1:0-4724 GCF_047759905.1 Sinomonas sp. G460-2
GTCGCGCTCGCCTGCTCGTGAGCAAGGTCGATCCGTGGTCCGTGCTCAAGATGGCGTTCCTGCTCTCGGTGGCTCTCGGCATCGTGACGGTCGTGGCGTCGATCGTGCTGTGGACTGTCCTCGACATCACGGGCATCTTCGACAAGATCAACGGCCTCCTCGGTGAGGTCGCTGGTTCGGAGAGCGGCGGGTTCGACCTCAAGAAGGTCGCCTCGCTCGGTCAGGTCGCCTCGTTCGCGACGATCATCGCGGTGGTCAACGTGGTGCTCCTCACGGCACTTTCGATGCTTACGGCGGTGCTCTACAACATCGCCTCTGCCCTCGTGGGCGGGATCGGCGTGACCCTTACGGACGACTGATTTCGATTTGGCCGGTGGCCCCGGGGTGCTGTAAAGTCATATCTCGGCCAAAGGCCACATGGGGGCGTATAGCTCAGGCGGTTAGAGCGCTTCGCTGATAACGAAGAGGTCCCAGGTTCAAGTCCTGGTACGCCCACGGAACCTGTTTTCCGGCGTGGAGGTGCCCGTGAAGAAGTTGATTGCCCTTGCAATCGCTGCTCTTGCGGGCGCCTTTCTTGTACGGAAGATCCAGGAGTCCGAGGCCCAGAAGAAAGTGTGGAGCTCGACGACGGACACCGTCGACTAGTCTCCACCCGCGGGCCACGCGGGGGCATGGCGCAATTGGTAGCGCACCTGCTTTGCAAGCAGGGGGTTAGGGGTTCGAGTCCCCTTGCCTCCACCCGATGAAGAATGAAGAAAGCCAGGCGTTCTGAACGCCTGGCTTTCTTGTTTCCCCAGATCAGGCGCCTGCCCTAGCAAGTCGGGCGTCGTGGTCAGTTGATTCCGCCGTTTGCGCGGAGGGTCTGGCCGTTGCAGCCTATCGACGGCGGGGCCGTGCCCCCCGCTCCTGTCCCCTTGATGCTTCTCAATCGGTCGCAGGCCCGGCGCGTCTCATCGAGGCGCGTTTTCCGGGCACATGACGCGGACAGGAGCGGGAAGCACCGCCTACGCCGAGCGCTGGTACGCGCGGAACGCCGCCGTCGCGAGCCCGCCCATGACGACGGCGAGAGCCGCAAGGAGCCCCAGGTCGCCCCACACGGTGCCCCAGTCGGGTGATGACCTAAGGGCCTCGCGCCCGGCCGCGACCGCCCACTCGAACGGGTTGAACCGGGCGAGGTCCCGCACCCACGAGGGCGAGAGCCGCGTGTCCATGATCGCGGAGCTGATGAACATGAGCGGGAACGAGAGCAGCTGCGAGATCCCGATGAGCGCCGTCTGCTGCCGCGCCATGAGCGCCACGGCGTTCGAGAGCGCGGAGAACACGAACGTCAGGAGGATCGCGGCGACGAACAGGAGCGCGAGGCCAGCCCACCCGCCATCGAATTTAGCGCCCGTGAGCCACGCGATCGGGAGGACGACCGCGGTCTGGATGACCGTGAGGACCGCCTGGAACAGCATGGTCGAGACCATGAGCGCGCCACGGCTCGTGGGCGAGGTCAGGAAGCGGTCCATGACGCCACGGTCCATGTCCTGGATGTACGAGGTACCTGCCCACGCGCTCCCGAACAGCGCCATCATCATGACGATGCCCGGCGTCATGAAGTCCACGTAGCTCCCCGACGCGAACCCGGGGATGTCCGCGATCGACTTGAACAGCTGGCCGAACAGCAAGAGCCAGATCATCGGTTGGACGAGGTTCATGACGAGGTACATGGGCATCCGCCAGAAGCCCCGGAGGAGCCTCGCCGTGAGGAAGGCCGTGTGCGTGACCGGCGCTGAGGACGCCGGGCGCGTGGGGCTGGCGGCCCGGGTCAGGGTCATCTCGCTCATGCCGCCACCTCCTCGCCGATGGCGGCCGAGTAGGCCCGGCCTGTGTGGCGGAGATAGACGTCGTCGAGGCTTGGGCGGGCGACGGTCGCCGAGGCGACCGCGATGCGAGCCCCATCGAGCGCCGCGAGGACGCGCGGGAGGGCCGCGGCGCCGTCGTCCGTCCTGCAGCGCACGGTGCGCCCGTCGCGCGAGACCTCACGCACGTCGCCGAGGTCCGCCATCGTGCGGGCGGCGGCCACCGGATCTGCGTCGAGCCCCGTCTCGACGATCACGGCGTCGCCGCGGAGCTCGCGCTTGAGCCCTTCCGGCGTGCCGCTCGCCACGATCCGCCCAGCGTCGAGGATCGCGACGTGGGCGGCGAGCCGATCGGCCTCGTCGAGGTAGTGCGTGGTGAGGAGCACGGTCATGTTCTCCGTCCCGGCCATGGCCTCGATCTCGTCCCACATGTCCGCGCGCGCCTCCGGGTCGAGTCCCGTGGTCGGCTCATCGAGGAACAGCACGCTCGGGCGGTGCATGAGGCCGACGGCGACATCGAGCTTGCGCGCCATCCCGCCGGAGTACGTCTTCACGAGGCGGTCTCTCGCTCCGCTGAGCGAGAAACGCTCCAAGAGCTCGAGCGCCCGCGCTTTTGCGGCAGGACCTGGGAGGCCCTGGAGCCGGCCGGCGAGCACGAGGTTCTCGTACCCCGTGTCCATGGGATCGCACACGGACTTCTGCGCGACGAAGCCGATGGCTGCGCGCACCTTGTCGGGGTGGCGGGCGACGTCGATCCCCGCCACGCGTGCGCTGCCTGAGTCTGCGCGGGAGAGGGTCGAGAGGATCTTTACGGCAGTCGACTTCCCGGCGCCGTTCGGGCCGAGGAGTCCGAAGACCTCGCCGGCAGCGGCCTCGAACGTGAGGCCGTCGAGGGCGCGGACAGCGGGCTTGCCGCGTCCGCCGGGATAGCTCTTGGCGAGTTCGACGGCGGTGATCGCCGCGCCGTTGCGCGGCGTCTGATGTGGTGACATGGGTGGATTCCTTCGGTGGGGTCCTCCCACGGGGCCAGCACTACAATGGCCGTACCCCGGGCCGACGCGGCGCTTCGCGCGCTGCGGCAGGTGACACTGGAGGACTCGGGTGGTGGCGGCTCGGATGTTGGCGCATCCGGGCCGCCGTTTTGCGGTTGCCGCGCTCGGGGGCGTGGCGGGGCCGATCAGGCCGTTGTTTCTCCCCCCTCTCCCAGTCGGGCCGCGAGCTGCGCGGCGATCTCGTCGCGGGAGACTCCGTCGGCGAGGGCGGCGTGCAGGCCCTCCCAGAGGTCGAGCCCGCCGAATGTCTTGCGGTCGATGCGCTCGAGGAGATCGGCCACGAAGGCCCGCTCGGCCTTCTGGATCGCGAGTCGGTAGGAGGACTCGATGAGGAAGAGTTCGGGGAGGCCGTTCGCGCTCGTGTCTTCGAGCTCCCTCCGGTCGCGGATCTCGCCGTCGAGCCGCTCGAGACGCTGTTCGAGGCACGCCCGCGCCTCGCCGGGGGTCAGCATCGGCAAGAGGGAGAGCCCGGCCTCGAAGTCGGGGTATTCCTTGACGGGCCGCGCGAGGAGATCCCGCAGCCAGTCGAGGGCCTCGGTCATGCCGGCGGGCGTGATCTCGTACACGATGCGTTCGGGGCGGTTGCCCTCGCGCTCGGTGCGCGCGGCGCGGATGAAGCCGTGCGATTCGAGCGAGCGGATCACCGCGTAGAGCGAGCCGAAATTCAGGCGGATGCTGTCCTGCTTGCCTCGCTCGCGCAGCGTGGTGGTGATCTCGTATGGATACATGGGCCGCTCCCAGACGCACGAGAGTACGGCCAGGGCGAGCGGGTTCGATACTGGGCGCTTGGGCATGGCCTGGTCGACTCCCCTATCCGATTCCTAATACTTTATTCAGAGTATTCTTCATGGAATGCTCGGTCAAGAGCCTAGAGTGGTCGGGTGACCCTCCTCCTCGCTGCTGCCGGCGTGCTCGGCGTCTCCGCGTCCGGGCCCCTCATCGCAGCAACACTCGCAGGAGGCTCCGTCACCGCGCTCGCGATCGCGTTCTGGCGGAACGCCCTCGCGGCCGTCGTCATGGCGGCTCCCGTCGCGGTCCGCGAGCCGGCGCAGTTTCGGCGCCTCGGAAGGCGCGAGTTCATGTGGTCCTCCATCGCGGGCGTCGCGCTCGCGTTCCACTTCGTGTGCTTCATCCTGTCGCTCACGCTCACGTCCGTCGCGGCGTCGACGGCGCTCGTGTGCCTCCAATCCGGCTGGATCGCGGTGTTCTCGCTCGTGCGCGGGCGAAGGCTGCCGCCCGCGGTCGTGGTGGGCCTTGGCCTTTCCTTTGCGGGCGTCGTCGCGATCACGGGGCTCGACCTCGGCGGCGGCTCGCACGAGGCGCTGCTCGGTGACCTGCTCGCGGTCGCGGGAGGCATCCTCGCCGCGCTCTACACGATGGCAGGCGGACAGGCCCGCCGGACCATGAGCACGGGAACGTACACGGCGCTCTGCTACGGGGTGTGTGCGGCTGTCGTGGCGATCCTCGCGGCCGCGTCCGGCCAGCGACTGGCCGGTTTCGAGCCGATCGGCTGGGTGGGCATTCTCGCGATCACGGTCGCGGCCCAGCTCGTGGGGCACACCGCGTTCAATCACCTCGTCGCGACGCTCAGCCCGCTCGTCGTGTCGATGATCATCCTGCTCGAGATCCCCGGGGCCGCTATTCTCGCGGCCGTGTTCCTGCACGAAGTGCTCCCGGGCGGGATCTACGGGGGGCTCGCGGCCATCCTGGCCGGACTCGCCGTCGTCGTCCTCGGGCAGCGCCGCTCACGGCGCGAGCCGCGCAGTCAGCCCGAACTCGGCGCGGACTAGGGCGCCTATTGAGCGCCGCGAGCCTCGCGTTCGGCGCG